>JAOFXR010000060.1 GCA_028047635.1 Verrucomicrobiales bacterium | reverse complement strand
CGACACGCGTTCGAGAAATGCGCAAGCGCGACCCTGATCTCGACCTGGTTCAGCGTGCCCGGAAAGGTGACACGCAAGCCTTCGACGAACTGGTCGAAAAATACACCCCTAAACTCTACGGTCTTGTTTACCACATGACCTCGAATCACGAGGATACGAATGACATTCTTCAGGATGTTTTCGCGAAAGCTTACCGTGCTCTCAAACGCTTCAAAGGAAAATCAGCGTTCTACACATGGATCTATTCGATCGCTACGAATATGACCCTGAATTTTCTCAAAAAGCGCAATCGACGCCGTGGCATGAGCCTTGACGATGTGGACCTTGCGATTGCGAACGATAAAGATTTCATCGAAGCCACCTCGAAGAGCGATCCTGTCAGGGAAGCCAATATCTCAGAATTGCAGGAAAGATTGAACATGGCCATGCAAGAGCTGTCGAAAAACCATAGAGCGGTGGTCACGATGTTCGACATACAGGGGATGCCCCATGCGGAAATTTCCAAAGTATTGGGAGTTTCCGAAGGGACAATCAGATCACGGCTCTTCTACGCCCACAGGCAGCTTCAGACATATCTGGAAGAATTTCGAAAGTGATTCTCCCGCGTGAAAGGAGCTTATTCTGTGATTGAAATTATTCACTGATCTAACTAAGCTACCGTTCTGTTGTTAACCCTCCGATGAAAGAACACGAAGACGTTCAACGCCTTATCCGCCTGAAAAAGTACGAAACCCCCGGGGAAGAGTACTTCCAGAGTTTCACCGAGTCTTTCAAAGAACGCCAGCGCTCGGAAATGCTAAGACGTTCTTCAGCGCAAATTTTCGCGGAACGAGTGCAAGTGTGGTTCGAAGAAACACACCATGCGAAATGGCTCGTTCCAGCAGGAGCTGCCGCTGCCGTAGCCGCAGGGCTACTCATTAACATGCCCGTTAACGAAAACGTCAACGCATCGGTGGCTGACGCGGGCCCAACTCCTTTTGAATTGAATATGATGATGCAGATCCCTTCCGAAGCGGAAGTGATCGAGCTTCAAATCCCGAAGACACTCAGGGTCCCGGGTTTGGCAGCAGAGGCGTTGTCGGAGACGAAGGGAATGGTTCCAACCGGAGCTAACTTACGTGAACTTTAAACTCCACTCAGGCATGTCACTGCCTTTTTCCATTCTCCAGGTGGTAGGACTTGTTTCTCTTTCGCTGCACTCGCTTGCTCAAGAGAGCAAACAAGGTCAGTCGGCTCATATCGTCTGGTCGGGAGGAGAAAAAAGTCCCGTGATTTGCGTGGGCAAGCCTACCTGGTTTGTGGGCGTCGTTCCCGAATCTATCAATTTGGAGGTATCACCTGCCGCCTCGATCAATCTTCCCGAAGCACTTGCCAGTGCAACCCTCCTTCATTTGGACCCCGAAAGCAGACTCTGTCTTTTTGAATCCAGCGTCCAGTCCAACGAGATCAGCCCACTGTCTTTCTCAAGCCGGGAGAAAGTAGTGCCGGGTGCCAAACTGCAATGCCCCACAGGAAAAGGCAATTGCGCCAGCACCATCACTGGAAAGGAGTGGCACTACCGCGGAGTCAATTTTCGCAGCCCTCTATTGCACATGCGGCTCGCAGATCCGAATCAGCATTGCGAGCCGGGAACGCCGCTAATCAATTCCGACGGAGAACTGGAAGGAATCGTAAGTACCCACAAGACCAAGGTGGAGAACGAAGTCTTCGCCATTCCAGCCTCCCGAATCAGCAAGCTCGTTACGGAGATCAAGCAGCATCGAAAGTCGGGTCCTGTTTGGCTTGGACTTCTTTTTCACGCCGAATCATCGAGCCCGGAGGTGATGCAGGTAAAAGCTAATTCACCATCAAGCGTCGCGGGAATCAAACCTGGTGACGTCATATTCGGTGTGAACAATCACCCGGTGGAAGATCTCAACGATCTCGTTGAAATCATTCACAGCCTGCCTGCGGAGGAAGAAGCGACGTTTCGACTACTCCGGGGAATTAATGAGAAGTCCATCGTCGTAACTCCTCAGTTCGCTGTCTCAGATCTCGCTGAAAACCGCTAGGTTTATCGCACTTGCTAGACTCCCACTCTTCCCTGAAGCGCTCGCATCAAAGTGAGTTCATCCGCTGAATCCAATCCTCCACCCGCCGGAAGCCCCTGCGCAAGCCTCGACACCCGGAGGCCAGAGAACTCAGAGAGAATCTCCGCGAGGTAGTTCGAAGTCGCCTCTCCCTCCACATCGGAACTGAGCGCCAATATCACCTCGGTGAAAGCCCCCTCCCGCAAGCGAGTGACGAGAGCTCCAATCCGTAAATCTTCAGGCCCAATATTATCGAGCGGTGAAATCCTTCCTCTCAAGGAGTGATAATGTCCGCGGTAGGCACCTGAACGCTCCAAAGGTAAGATGTCCGTCGGTTGCTCGACAATACAGATAGCAGCCAGATCCCTCTGCTGGCCGTCACAAATACCGCACCCAAACTCTTCGGTCGAGAAAAACCCACAAGTGCGGCACTCTACCACGAGCCGCCCGGCCCGCTCGACGACTTCAGCGAAAAGGCCGGATGAATCACTTCCCTGTTGCATCATCCAAACAGCAATTCGTTCAGCACTTTTAGGCCCAATCCCGGGCAGCTGCTTGAGCTGCGAGATGAGCGCTTTAACGGGTTCCGGGTAATCCACTTGAGCCATTCTCAGAAATGAAAAAAGACTACATCAAATTACTAAGACGCGCGTGTCCTTTTTCGGTCAACTGACGAAGGTTACGCGCCGCCTTCGTGTCAGGAGCCGAAATACCATCCTGCGCCAATCCGAGAAAAAAGGCGAGAGGTCCGTCATCCGCACTGGGATTCTTCGCTTTACTCAAATGCTTCAGCGCTTCTTCGTATTTTTTCTCACGCAAGTAAATGACACCTTTCCAGAAAAGATCACGTCGCGCTTTCTCCTCCTCCGAAGCGCTCCCCGCCTCCCCCATTAGCTGATAGATCTCGGTGAGAACATCGTTCTCCGGATCATAAAACATCTCCATGGGCCGAAAATCAAATCGCCCCTCAACCCGGCGAAAAGTATCCGGCCCAATCAGAAGGTCAGACCCATAACGATGATTGGCATGGGCAAGTCGTCTCGAGTAGTCAGTATCCGCGCCAATCGCGCTGAACGATCGTCTTTGGTTCGCCCCATAGACGCCCACCGTCATCTCCCCCGTCTCAATCCCAACTCCATAGTGAAGCTTTTGGAACCAACGAGTCTCACATTCCTGACTCAAGTTTTTAAGCCGACTTCTCAATTCGAGAGCCGCACGACAAGCCTCCACTGCATGATCCTCGCCTGCGCCGTGGAGACCAAAGAAAGCCCTGACCATCTCCGGCCCCGACTCGTCTAAATACCCACCCCTCGATTTCAAAAAGTTGGACACACTTCGAATGAACAAATTATTCATCCCCATGAGATCAGTAGGCTCCAATTTTCCTCTAAGCTCGGAATGATTAAAGAGCCGGCAGGTAAGAACCGTCACTTCGCGCAATGAACCGGCAAAGTCCGGAGGCTCCGGAGCGGCGAGAATCCCATCAAAAACCTCCCTAGAGACCCTGTCACCCAGCGTTTCCTCGAGCACTCGTTTCCGCATCCCTTTTTCCGTACCGGCAAAAACGAGCCCCGCCCCCGCGGCGAGGAAGACGGACACCATCGTTGAAAACGGCTCAAAAAGAACATTGTATAAAGCCATCGCCGGCGAAACACAAAGGCTGACAAAGAGAATGCTGAGAGCTACCAGAATTTTCTGTGCAGGGAGCGACACATCGACGACACACCAGGCAACGCCAACGGCGCCCATCGCGATCACAATAATCTCAAGCCAACGAACCCGGGTGTATTCATCGCTGTCAAAAAATCCGCGAGAAACATAAAACTCCTCCAACCATGCCGCTCCTGACTCAAAAGCCCCGACGAGCAATAGAGTGAGAACGAGCACACTGACCGCGCACCCTATGGCCAGAGATGTAAGAACGTATCGTCGCATGATAGGAGATTTCCTGCGGTAGACACCTATTGGTGCCTGCTTGCTAAACTTCAGCTCGTGCTGATCCAGATCAACAGTGAACCCACCCAGCATATAGGCTGAGCACTATTGAGCAAGAACTAGAATCCCGAATCTCGAGTCCAAAGAAACCCGGGGTATTGCATTCGATTGATCAGCACGCTTGCTTATCATTGGGCTCAGAAAGAAAGGATTCCAGAGAACCCTTCCCGACGCTCTTTCTGCGCCCGTTCAGTTTCCGGAACAGCTTAAGGCTCTTTTCATCACTCAACCATTCGTCGTGGAGATGGTGAGTCGCCGCGGCAGCTCTGGCGTGCGCCGTTTCCGGCTGCCCGGGAATAAGGCGGGCGCTCATCCCTGTCTCTGCACAAAATTTGGCGAAGGACTCAAAATAGTGGCGGTGCAGCGTCGTGGAATGTTCCTGCAACATCGAAAGATCGACATCCATGGCTTCATTTAATCCTACCTCCCACTCTTCATCCATAGAAAACTCAATCGGAACCGAGTCATGCTCCCAAAGCTCACAATAACTCATCACCTCAGGCGAACCTGTTGGAACATTGATTCGGCCTACCCCACCCGACATACAAATGATCCGCGAACTGAGAGAGCTACCGCAATACAAACGTGAATGGAGCAACATAGAAGCGACCTCCCAGATATTCTCTGAGTTAAAACCAGCGGCCGCCGAATCAGGAAAAGCATTCACCCATCGGCGCATGCGGCTAGAAAGAGCACCCGCCTCCCGCTTTTTCTCATCGAAGAAGACGATTCCCACCCCCTCATTTTCGCTCACGCTCTCAAGCGCCTCTGTTAAGCGATCAAAATGCTGATCTTGAATTTCAGACACTCCGACCGCGATCCAACCGCTAGGAAAACGACTCCGAATTGATTCCATCGCATCCGAATCACGGTGTTCACGAAGCTGGCGCGAACAAACTTGCGGCAGAACGGTCAGTCCGCACGGCATGCGCTGAACGTCAATTCCCTTCGACTCGAGGAATTCAGCACCCCGCTCGTCCCGAATCCCCACAAACCGGGCAGAACGAAGAACCTCCAAGAGACGGTCCGAAACCGCATCGTCAATCTTTTCGGGTTCCGACATTCCCACCGCATGGAAACTCAAACCGGCACCGAGAAAGGCACCTTCGGCAGCCAACACATGAGAAAGATCATCCACCTGCCCCGAACGCCGGCGCACATAGTTTTTGAGCTCAGCCTCGCCACTAATGGCAGAAAGGCTATGAAACCGCTCCGCTTCCTCTTCTCCGATAGCCTCCTCGTATCCTTCGACAATCCCTTTAGAAAGGGTGTCGCCGCCATAATGAACGATCTGCAAATCGCTCCCCCTCATGTCGAGGACACTTTCTCCATAATTACGAACCGAGTGCCCACCGACTCCAGTGAGATCCGAAGAAACCACTCCCGCACAACGCAGTTTAGAGAAGTTGAGAAGCCTCGTAAGAATGTGAGGACGCAGCAGATCACCAAGGTGGTAGCTTTCAGAAGGCCCGACCAACAGGGCTTCGTGGGACTTTGAGGTCATTTGATTCACCTCGTCTACCGGTAGAACCCAACTTAAGCCGGGGTGATGATGAGAACGACGCTGAGAAGAACGACTACCCTGATTATTTTGGAAAATCGAGGAATTATGACCAATAGACATGCGTAAATATTACGCAAAACCTAATTATTTACAATAATTAATAATATTTTTACCAGTTATCCGTTAATTCAGCCTCTGGTGAGACTAATCAAGCGCTCCCGTCGCGACCTTCATCTCTTCACCGGTTGATCCCGATTGTCGAATTTGGACGAGATACTTACTCTTCTTCTCCGAAGCCTGAAGCATCGTCCAGTTCATCAAATTCCCCGGTTGTTCGAACCGGGAAAAAAGAGCGCGTTTAATCCTACTCTTCTCCACCCACATCGTTCCGTATCCGGAGGTACCGTCATCATTGGACAGGTTACTGGACCAGACTTGAATCGAGTCACCCGATCTATTCTCTCCTAAATAAACAACGAGATGCCCTCTTTCGCCTTTTCCAATAAAGTCGTTCCAGAAGATTTTAAGGAAATCACCGGGGAGGGCTCGCTTATAACTACTAAAGTTCGGCCCCAAGTTTAACAGATGAAATAAAACAGCCGTCCCGGGCCCGTCCGCATTCCAGTGCCCAAACATTCCGATGCCATCAAGCTCCCCTTGTATCACTCTCTCGGGATCACCCACGTCAGCCATTTCCGTCGAAAATGACTTATCTGCAGGAACGACACCTTCTTTCTGCAGCGATGCCACCACGTCACAAAAAAGCAGATACGTGGCACTCGAGCAAAAACTGTAGTTAGCGGCCCGCTTTCTCTCGATACGCATACGCCCCTTACGATCGACATCGATTGCAGTTCTCAGGTCAATCATCGTCTGATTAAGATCCCTAAACCTCTGCCCGTCTGGCAGATCCTTGCGATAGCTGGCATACTGCCCGCCTTTCGGCATTTTCGCAATATGCTCAAGAATCACCTGATTGAGATCCTCACTGCAGAGCGATCCCGCGGTCATAAGAAGGCAAAAAAGGGCAGAAAGTAGTTTATACATCAGGACTTAGACGATTAGATAGACGCCCTAATCATACGCGATGTTCAAAAGGCAGGCAAAGCAGTTGAGCAATCAATAGAACCCATAAAACAACGGAACTCACTACACCTTTCTTAATTTCTTAGAAAAACTAGGAAAAATTGAATTCAATTAGCATGATTTTTCCGCCCCTCCAGCCCTTGACAACGCATCTATAACACCTAGATTCCCGCTCTCCCGCCTGATAGCATCAGGGCAAAACGCTCTTTTATACGCTGAACCGAACAGACTGGGAGATGAATTTGGAAATGAAAACTTTCTCTGCTAAAGCCGAAGAAATCGAACGCCAGTGGTATGTCATCGACGCCGAAGGTAAAGTGCTTGGTGACGTTGCCGTTGCTGCAGCGAAACTCCTACGTGGTAAAGACAAGCCGCTCTTCACATCGCATGTCGATTGTGGAGACTTTGTCGTTGTTATCAATGCTGACAAAGTAAAGCTCACTGGCAACAAAGAGCAGCAGAAGATTTACACGAGCTACTCCGGCTATGTGGGTGGCCAGAAGCGCGAGACAGTTGAGAAACTTCGCGAGCGCCGTCCTGAGCTGATTGTTGAGCGTGCCGTTCACGGAATGATTCCTCACAACCGCCTTGGTCGTCAGATTTTCAAAAAGCTTAAAGTCTACAACGGCAGCGAGCATCCGCACGAAGCACAGAAGGTCCAAACGTTTGACCTCTAATTTATATTTTTCTAGATACCATTCGACACCATGAGCGAATCTTTCTCCGCAACCGGACGACGCAAAACCTCTACTGCCCGTGTAACCATCACGAGTGGTTCCGGTAAAATCACTATCAACCGAAAGCCTTTCGACGAATACTTCGGAACGCTTTCTCTCCAGAACATGGTTCTTCAGCCATTTCAGGTCGCTAACTCAGTGAACCAGTATGACACTCACATTTCTGCCAAAGGCGGAGGTGTTAGTGGGCAGATTGGTGCAATTCAGCTCGGTATCTCCCGTGCACTTTTGAAAACGAACGAAGAACTCCGTGAGCCCCTTCGTGACGTTGATCTCCTTACCCGTGACTCCCGTAAAAAGGAGCGTAAGAAAGCTGGTCAGCCAAAAGCACGTAAGCGCTTCCAGTTCTCGAAGCGTTAATTCGCTTCCTTCTCCCTTTTCCGGGAGTTATTCAATTTCGACCCTACAGGGTTAGGTCTTAGGCCTGACCCTGTTTTCGTTTGGTGAAAGGATCACAAGTAACCCTACTGTGGTAAAGGCTTTGAATTAAAAAGAACGGAGGCCGCTATAGCTCGTTGGGGAGAGTTAAAGCAAAGGCTCCGCGGCTCTGAAATTCGCTTTCAGAGCCCCCTCTCCCTCTCGAACCAGCAAAAGCATGAGTCCAAACAGGGGTACCCCCGCTGAAGATCCAGAGCAGCAGACTTAGGAAAAGGTTTCAAAGAAGCTCAGGCTTCTTCAATCTCGCGCGCAGCTCCTTCAGGTCCAAGGTGCCGAATATCTGCTGATGTTTCCAAAAAGACAGCGTCTTCGCCAATGTTCACCGCATGGTCACCTACTCGCTCCAAACTTCTTACGATAAAGATCAGATGCAGGACCGTCTTTGCTGAACTGGTATCATCGTCTAGCATTTTCGTTAGACGGCGGATGAGCTGCTTCTGATCATCATCTAATTGACGATCCCGATCATAAAGCCCCAGAGCCATCTCATTATCACCCTCGGTATAAGCGCGCATCCCATCGCGTAATAACGCCTGCGCTTGATGAAAAATAGGCTCAATCAGCGCCACTTCGGCGAGCTCTAGCTGCTTCAGCACCTTTCGAGCCCGGCGGGCAATACTTTGTGCTTCATCAGAGATACGCTCGAGATTGTTCGCGACCTTCATTCCTGCAATGACTTCGCGAAGATCACTCGCGACCGGATTGAATCGCATCAGAATCTCAAAAGACTCCGCATCGATCCGCCGCTCAAGCAAGTTTACTTCATCATCTTCCGCGATCGCATCATTGCAAAGCTCGGTATTGCGAGTGAGCAACCCGCGCACAGCGTTCTCTAAATTCTGCGCCGATATACTAGCCATCCTCAGAACACCATTTCTGGCATCACGAAGCGCTATCTCAAAGCTACCCAAGGTGTGTGGAGAATCACTCATCAAATTTTTCAGTTTTTCAGGTTCTATTACTAACATGACAGTGAGAGTTATGCGAGAACGGGCTCAAGGTTATTCGATTCATTGGACTGGAAGGACGCTTCATTCAGATCCCCTTCCCCGACGGATGTCGAAGGCACCTGCCAATAGAAAAGCTCAAACCGTCCAGGCTCAGGCTCGATAATTGCGGTAAGCGATTCCACCCAGTCACCGGAATTCAGATAGTGCACACCTCCTTCAATCTGCTTATTCGCGGGAGTATGAATATGGCCGCAGATAATTCCGACACACTGCCGGACCGAAGCCAACTCTCTCAACTGATCTTCATACCGGTCCACAAACGAAACGGCTGATTTAACGCGTTCTTTGATTTGCTTACTTAATGAAAAATACTCTTTTCCACAAAGCGCCCGCCACCGGTTGTAGAGTCGGTTTACACTGAGCAGTAATTCGTATGCCTTCGCTCCGAGCATAGCGACCCATTTGTGATCAGTCGTAACGGAATCAAATCCGTCGCCATGAATGACGAGATAATCCCCCTGAGGAGTGGGATGAACATACTCATCAACCATTTTTAAACCACCAATCTCAAGTGGGAGGAATCGTTCGATAATATCATCATGATTGCCTCGAAGGTAAATGACCTCAGTCCCCTGCTTCTCCATTTTCTTCAAGACGGTTCTCACGAATTTGGTGTGAGATGGAAGCCATTTCCCGCGACTTCGAAGTGCCCAGCCATCGACTATATCTCCATTTAAAATCAGTTTCTTACATCGAAATGATTTAAGAAACTGAATCAACTCATCAGCCTTACTATCCAGGGTTCCAAGGTGGACATCTGAAATAAAGACGGTCTCATATTCGGCAATGTTCATGATCGTAACAGTAGGTTTCTCTAAATTGCATTCTCTTGCGCCAAGGCGTCTTCAGCTACGTTGATCAGGCGTCGAAGTTGTTTTTCGAAACGCTTGATCACTTTTTTCCACCTCGTTTTTCTTGCTGAATTTCGTGCGGCCTCCCGGACTAGGGCCATGTCACCAGCTGAAGCGGCCTCGAGAACCTTCTCAAGAAACTGGGCAGAATCATCAAAACGAGCGCTGTATCCATTGACGCCATCGGCAATATGTTGAGTGGCTGCCGCGTAATCGTAGGCCACGACGGATAGACCGCTCGCCATCGCTTCCAACGTTACATTTCCGAAGGTCTCAGTGATGCTCGGAAAAACAAACATATCCGCAGACGCATAATGCTCTGCAAGTTCCTCCCCTCGAAGAACTCCCGCATAAACGAACTCGGGATGCTCTTTCTTCAACGCGTTCAATTTTGGCCCATCGCCGACGAACACCCCAACAAAGTCCGGGAAACGCTTCTGAATTTCAGTGAATGACTTCACGACCAGAGGCAAGTTTTTCTCTGCGGCGATCCGCCCCACATAGAGACCGACACGACTTCCCGGCCGAGCTCCCAACGTTTGCCGCAATAGGTTCGATCGCTTTGAAGGATTAAAAAGTTTCGTATCAACCCCTTTCGGAAGCAGCTCCAGATTACGGAATCCCCGTTGGTCGAGTTGAGCAATTACATCAGGCGATGGAACAAACGTGCAGGCGGAGCGATTGTGGAGGCGACGAAGATATTTCAAAGTAGCCTTCTCCAACAACGGCATCTGATAGTGCGCCATATACTGTTGAAAGTTGGTATGAAAGCCTGAGGCCGCGGGAATTCCGAGGGCACGAGCCGCTGATATCGCAGACGCTCCCAGTGGAGTTTCCGTTGCAACATAAATCACATCAGGGCGGTTTCTATGCCATCGCGATTGAAGCACCAGTCGAATCGGGAATCCGAACCTGACTTCAGGATACCCTGGAAACCCTACCGAAGGAACCTCAAGGCCTTCTTCGTCCGAAGCGAGAACAGCAGGTCGAACCACGTCGACGTCATGGCCATTCTCTCGCAGTCCTTTAACCAGTCGGGAGAGAGTTGTTGCAACGCCGTTCGGTTGCGGTGTGTATGTGTCAGTAACAAAAGTAACTTTCATTCTGTATTGGATAGGGTGCGGTGAAATGGATCAGGAAGTTCCCGAACCCTGTGAAGAAACCTTCGTGGCGCATCCACCCTGCTCTTCATTGATAATCACGTCATGATTATCGACCTAACCGATGATCCGAAAAGTAACACTCTCGTCACCTGAACGAATACGCAGCGCTATGCACCCTCTCTCCAAAAGAACCGTGAATTTGGCTTGGTGATTGTACACAAACGAGTCGCAGCCCGGTCACCTGCCAATGATCCGGACTGCGACTACCCCTCAACTCGGGAAAAAAAACGCACTTACTAAATGAACAAAGATCTGTAAGCACGAGTCAATTCCCAAAGACTCTCAATCATGATACCGGAAACATCTCTGTATCTGCTTCCTTCGAAGTAACTTTCGGGGTGTGTCTGTTTGTGTATAAATTGAATCGAAACCCTCCTCTGAATGCCTGCGGCCAACTTTCGAAGCGAGGTCAGAATGAGGTGAAGAGTTATTCATGAGTTCCTAACAGCAGTGATTTGCTGATGATTTAGCTTACCAAACTATTTAGAATAATCAACCCACTTTTTAAAATTATTTCATATTTGTGAATCATTTTCGCACAAATGTTAAAAACTTTAGGCAGAATTGTAAAATCCTGGCGATTTCCTCCTGCATTTCGTGAGATATTTCCACATTAGAGTCGAAAGGCTCAGCGAGATACTTCCCCTGTAGGTGGCTTAAATCAATGGCAGGACCAGTGCACCGAGCATGGTAACTGCCAGCCCAACCAACGACATCACGATCATCATGACACTGACCGATCGAAACGTTTCGAGTGGGCTCATACCTGACATGCGCCCAATGACCCAGAAACCGCTGTCATTGGCCCAGGAAACAGGCTTGGATCCACAACCAATAGCAAGAGCAAGGTATAGAGCCGAGAAGGACAACTCGCTCTGCAGCGCAATAGGAGCAATCATGCCACCGGCCGTAATCATGGCTACCGTAGCGGAACCCTGAGCAGTCCGAATTAAAGCAGTGGTCAAATAGGCAATCGGAATGAGCCAAAAACTCGCCTTCCCTGCCATCGCCTCACTAATGTGCTGAGCAATTCCAGTGTCTTTAAGAGT
>JAOFXR010000006.1 GCA_028047635.1 Verrucomicrobiales bacterium | reverse complement strand
CCGTTCGCGATCTGTGGGTTACCTGCAGTTGCGACGCCAAGCGGAGCGTTGGCGAGGCCTTTGGTGCGAAAAGGCATGAAGTCGCGGGCACCTGTAATCGAAAGAGACCATGGTTGGGGCCAGATAATGTGGATCCAGTCTGTGAGCACTCCGACGCGGTAGAGACGCTTCAGCGAGGCGCGACCAATTCCTGGTTCCCGGCGGTTCGGAGCGCACTTTCCATCAAGGATGCAGCAACTCCGATTGGAAAAATTTTGGGGAAATGTCAGCCCGAGATTCTCGAGTTGATCAAGGACTTGGATTCGTTGAGCCAATTCCTCCCTGCACTCATTGCAGTAACGCCGGATCTCTCGGAGTTCGTGGATGATAAACCTGTGCTCTTAGAGGCAATTCTGAAGAGCCGTGGAGACATTGAAACAGATGAGACCGACCTTCTTCTTCCTGAGTGGGAGGCGTTGAGAGACCCTGATGGATTCAGTCAGGGAGAGCGTTCGGATTTCTTCTCTCAAAAGACCGAAGTGCCTGAGAAGCTGAGTGATGTTCTCACGTCGGTCATTCAAGTAAGAAAGCTTCTCGAGGTAAGAGCTCTTACAGGTTTCACCCGTCTCGAATCGAAGGGCGGGCCTTTTGGAGGCGAGGGAGAAGAAGTCGAGATTGCACCGATCTCTGCAAATCCCAATCTGGATTGGTTGCCTGCGGTGGAAGTGCGGGGCGAAGGTCTGTTTTTCGAATTTACCAGTGCCACTCTTGATGGATGGGCTACAAATACGGCCGTGCAGAACCGGGTTCGTGCGATGATCGCAGCCAGCGTGAGAGATGACGCGGAGGACGTGGAGCCGCCTACAGACGATGATATTCGTGAGAAGGCGCGCTTTATTGTGCTTCACTCATTTTCCCATGCCGTAATGCGAGCCTTGGCGCTCGATTGCGGCTATTCAGGAGCTTCGATTCGCGAACGGATCTATGCGTCGACTGAGGAGGGGCGCGAGATGAGTGGAGTGCTGCTCTATACCGCGAGCCCTGATTCCGAGGGAAGCCTCGGAGGGCTCGTGGACCTTGGAACACCAGAGCGTCTCGGTCCGTTGCTCCAGGATGCCCTGAGGGATCTAACGCGATGCTCCTCGGATCCATTGTGTGCCAGTCACGAGCCGAACCGGCACAGGAGTATGAACGGAGCGGCCTGCCATGCCTGCGTTTTAGTTCCTGAGACCAGCTGTGAGGCTTTCAACTCGTGGCTCGATCGCTCCCTCCTGGTTCCGACGGTCGCCACGCAGGATGTCGCTTTCTTTACTCCTAAACATCTTGGATGGGAATGACCCCGGAGGACTCTGATGCGTTTGCGACAGCTTGCTCCAAACTCGTAGGGCAGGTGGCTGCAAACCAGTCGCTGGCGGATGCTATCATCGCATCACTGCGGTCGGGTAGCCTGACTCCCAGCAGCGGACCCATCTCGATCAGCAACGTCCTTGGCGGTGCTCCGGGGAGCCACAATTTGAAAGCATTCCTCAAGGCATGGAGCACGAAGATGCCCCATCTTGGGGCGCTGGACGTGACCGCGATGGTCCAGTCTTCGCTTGATTGCTATAGAATTGCGAAAGGACGAGGGCACACGGTCGATACCGTGTGGACTGGACCTGAAGTGTCTGGATCGGAAGTTCGGCGGACTGAGGCGGTTGTGAATGAAATCCTCTCCGGTGCGAACTCAGATCTTCTCATCGTGGGCTATTGGCTTGTGACGAGCACGACTCAGATTCAGGAACTGATTAACGTCTTGATTGGAAAATCCCGCGCCGGTGTCCGCGTCCGCTTTGTCTTTGATCCGGGCGAGAAATCGAGCGGGCTGGATAATTTTTTGGCTTTGAACGAGCGATGGCCTTCAAATTTAGATGGTGCTAAGCGCGAGGTGTATAGCTGGAGCAAGGATCTTACCAAGGCAACTTCAAAGAGAGGTCAGCATTATGACAGAAAGCTCCATGCCAAGGTCATTGTCGCCGACTGTCACGATGCCCTGGTGACCTCAGCAAATCTCACGCATGCAGGTATGCTCGAGAATCTTGAGATGGGCTTACGCATCGAAGGCCACATGGCTGGTGCGGTTGTGCGTCATTTTGATTTGTTGATCGAAGAGGGGATTTTGGAGCGAAGGCCGGACGGAGCGGAGTAAATATGAAACAAAATTGATTGGAATTTGCTTTTTCGACGAGTTTTCATTGGCACGTTGGTCCTGCCGTGATTGAGGGGTGCAGAGGGTGGTTGACCATGCCTTTACGGAATCAACTGGGATTGCGACAACAGAGGACTTCAAGAGATTGCGTGCAGCATCCAAGCTGAACGGATTGGGGTCGTTAAATGTGAAGATACTGACCCGCATGATGGGTGGCCAGGGACTGATGTCGACGACGGAAGACTACGCACGATTCTGCGCCATGATGGCCAACAAAGGGGAATACCGGGGCACACGGGTTTTGAAAACGGAGACCGTTGACCTGATGATTCAAAACCACCTCAAGGACATCAAAAAGGTGTACGGTCTTGGCGGGATGGTCGACGGAAACGGGGGCTATCAATGGGGCGGTGCCGCCGGAACCAAATTCTGGATCGATACCAGAGAAAACGGATACGGCGTTTTCATGATCCAGACCTGGGGCTACCAAGCACCGACCTTTGGAGTGTTTGAAAAGCACGCACGCGAGATTTTGGGAAAACCATCGAAGTAGTTGCGGAGCGGATAATAAGCGATGATAATATAGCCAGTGCATGACACCCCAATCCACTCCGCAACGCTTTCACCATCTCGATGCGCTTCGCGCCTTTGCGATGTTGCTGGGTTTAGTGCTTCACGGATTCATGTCGTTTATTGTCATCCCAATGTGGCCGGCGCAGGACATTCACCCGAACGATGATGTCTATGGCTTTCTTCTCTATGCAATCCACGGATTTCGCATGCCACTTTTCTTTTTAATCAGCGGATTTTTTACTGCCATGCTCTGGCGCAGGCGCGGGACAGTCGGTTTACTGAAAAACCGCGCCATCCGGATCGTCGTTCCCATGATTGCAGGCGTAATCTTGGTTTGGCCGGCGATGATCGCGCTTGGCATTTGGGGAAATGCAGTCAAAGCCCGGAACGCTATCGAAAGGACCGAATCGGGATCGGAGGAATTATCGATTTGGAATGCCGCAAAACAGGGGAATATCGAAACGCTTACCAAAATTCTGAACGATGGAGCCGGTGTTGATAAACCCGATTCGTTTGGAATCACACCACTCGCATGGGCGGCGATGTCCGGGAAAGTCGAGGCAGTGGAAGCTCTAATCGGTCATGGTGCTAATGTGAATGCATCCAACCAGGATGGCAATTCGCCCCTGCACGGTGCGGCATTTCTCGGTCGCAGCGAAATCGTTGCATTTTTGCTAGAAAACGGCGCGGTTGTGAACGCTCGCAACAGTCGGGGGGGAACTCCGCTCGACAGCGCCGGAGCGCCCTGGGGGATCGTAAAATGGGTGTGTGGAATGTTGAGAATCGATCTGGATCAGGAGGAGATCATGAGTGGGCGCAAGAAAACGGTCGAGCTGCTGAAGTCCGCTGGAAGCGACTCCGAAAGTGAAAGCCAGTCATCAGATCGCAATGAAAACCTTGTCGAAACTTTAGTCAAAATCTGGACATTCGGCGCGATGATGCCTTTCTTTCATCATCTCTGGTTTCTCTATTATCTTTGCCTGTTGGTAATTCTGTTCGTGCTCTTTGCACCGCTTTTTTCCAGACTGCCGGATAAACATTCGGCAGTTCTTGTTCGACCGATTATCCGCTGGCTGTGGCTGGTTCCGTTGACATTCGCCGCCCAGTATCTGATGCGCCAATCATTCGGTCCGGACACTGCAACGGGACTTCTTCCCTGGCCACCGAAGTTGTTCTATTACTCAATTTTTTTCGGCTTTGGTGCGCTGTGTTTTGGGAAAGAGGCGTTCGAAAAACGCGCTGGAAAATTCTGGCTGATCCACTTTCTCCTTGCAGTTCCGGTGCTGTTCGCGGGGTTGCATTATTTTGAACTTCGCAATGAAAATTTCGTCATCTACCATGGGCTCGCCAGCCTGTTCGCCGTTGTTTATGCGTGGATGATGATTTTCGGGTTCATAGGGGTTTTCCGCCAGTTCTTCTCGGCGGAGAATTCGAAAACCCGCTATCTGTCTGACTCAACCTACTGGCTCTACCTTGCTCACTTGCCGCTCGTGATGGCATTGCAAATTTCGGTGAGCGGCTGGGACTTTCCAAGCTTTGTAAAACTTCCTGCGATTCTGTTGGTGCTTACTTTCGTGCTATTGCTCACTTACGACTTTTTCGTTCGCTACACCTGGGTCGGAGCGATTTTGAATGGAAGGAAGACGCGGACTTGAAGATTCTGACGCAAAGTCCGACCCAACGGTTCCTGTGAACCGCAGTTCCTGATAAACGATCAGACCGCCCGTTTAATACCGGCCATAACGGCTGTTGTATAAACCAACCCTATTAGTTCGTTTTCATCATTTTTCATGCTCCGCGACATGCTCCATGATCCGAACGAAGGACGCGCCGCGATTCGGCATATTGGGTTCGACAGTCACTTTCTGATTTTACATTTGGCTGCACCCCCTCAATCCCTATTGTGGAACCGACGCACTCATAAGAACTCCTTGAAAAAGCAAATCCCTAGCAGTTTTCCTCCGCCAGCCCCAACATCAAACAGGGTCTGTTAGGTGATTCAACCCTCTTAGATCGTTAAATTAACGGGCGATTGAGGGTGTTTTTTAGCTTATCAGCGTTTTCAATGTTGCCAGGTTCGGTTGAACGATCCGGTTCTAAATGAAATTTCTAAACCCCATGCAACTCCTTCGCTTATCCTTTGCCCTGCTCACTCTCGTTGTCATTGCGCTTCCCGGAGAGGTTTCAGGGCAGGAGCCTACTGCAAAGAAGGCAAAGCGGGGCGCGAAAGTGAGCCTTTCGGCGCTTCCGATGAGCCTACCCTTTGCGCAATTGAATTCGGCGAAGGTGCATGAGGATTTTCCTGCGATGTGCCTGAGCGAGGAGGGCAGGCCGATTGTTGTCTATATTGAGAACAACGGGGAAGCGGATACTCTCATGTTGTCGCATCTTGATGGCTCGGGGAAGTTATCTTCACTTACGGCGGTCTCTCAGCCTGAGATTGATAACATTTATCAGCCCTGCCTCACGCAACTGCCCAACGGTCGGATCCTGTGTGTGTGGTCGCAATTGGAAGCGGATGGGCAATGGGACCTGATGGCGCGAACGATTGGACGCAAAGGGAAGGCGGTCATGGGGAAGGTTGAGCGTCTTACGAGTGGCTCAGGAAACGATATTTTTGCTGATCTTGATACGGATCAGCACGGACGCGTTTGGTTAACGTGGCAACGCCTTGAAAGTGGAATTAATAGAGTGATGGCTCTTCACCTCGACCCGAAGTCTGAAGCGTGGTCAAAAGAAATTCAGGTTACTGATGGCGAAGGTGGTGGGGATTGGGAGCCTCGACTTGCATTGGGTAAGAGCGAAGACGCTTTCATCGTTTTCGATAGCTACCGAAACGGGGATTTTGACGTGTTTCTCTCACGGGTTTCACCCAACGGAACCATTGAGCCCGCCATGACTGTGGCGAACTCCGAGCGATATGAAGCGCGAGCCGAGGCCTCTCTGAGTCCAGATGGAGAAAGCATATGGATTGCCTATGAAGACGGCATGAAAAATTGGGGTAAAGACCTCGGCGCTGATTGGCGAAAAAAGGGAGGGGGATTGCATCATGATCGACAGATCAAGGTGGTGAAGGTTGATCTTGAATCCGGAGCGGTCGAGAAGGTCGCTGATATCACGGCGCTGCTTCCTGATCTCGTAGCCGATCCTCAGAGTGTCGGAACGGGTGCGATCGATGTGCCTCAGGTCATGATCGATGGCGAAGGGAATCCCTGGGTGTTTTTCCGCTACTGCTTGTTCTCAAGCAAAGGATTTTGGCAGGTCGCTTTCTCGCGGCTCACGCCTGACACAGGTGAATGGACAAAGCCGGAAGTGCTCGGCAAGAGCGCATTTTGCCTTGATCGACACGCCTCGGTTGAGCTGAATACTAAAGATGGTTCCATCGTCGTTGCTTATCCTGGCGATTTGCGAAAGAACAAGCAGGCCAGTGATTCCGGCATTTTTCTGGCCAAGGTTTCGCCTACTGCTAAACGCGAGTCAGCCGGCCCAATGCCATTCGATCTCGTGCAGGAGGCTCCGACGCTTCTCGAGCCCTACAATGACACACCGGAACGCGACCGATCCGATCATCATGTTTGGGAGATCGGAGGTGAAAAGTATCAGCTTTACTGGGGCGACGTTCATCGGCACACAGACTTCTCGAATTGCCGGACGACTGATGATGGATGCATCGTTGAGCATTTTCGCTATGCAATCGAAGCAGGCGGGCTCGACTTTCTGGGGACTTCGGATCATACCGAGATTGGAAAGCGCTACACGGATTACGAGTGGTGGCAGACGCAGAAGTTGGCCGACCTTTTTCACAATCCGGGGAGCTTCGCGTCGATCTATGCCTATGAGCGGGAGCAGAAGTATCCGTATGGCCATCGCAATATCCTCTTCCTTGAGCGGGGCGGCCCTGTCATTTACATGAAGCGAAAGAATTACGCTGATTCGAAATGGGCGACTCCATTACCCGAACCTGACGGCGAGATCCTTGGCGAGATACCTCCCTGGCAACTCTGGGATCTCCTTCGTGTACATAGGCAGCGGGCGATTACGATCGAGCACACCTCGGCTGGCTCGATGGGAACGGATTGGTCGAAATACGAAAAGCTCGATCCGGAGTTCGAGAATCTTCTCGAAGTTTTTCAGGGATCACGTGAGAGCTCGGAAGGTGAAGGCGCTCCTCAGCCACCCATTGTTGTGGGCGGTCCGAAAAAATCTCACTTCGCTGGTAAATCCGCAACCGGAACCTGGCAAAAGGCGCTTGGGCTTAAACATCGCCTGGGAGCGTTCGCGAGTTCGGACCACCGGTCGACGAACATTTCCTATGGAGGGGTCTATGTGAAGCAAGGTCTCACTCGAGAGGAGATCTTCGATGCGATGGACGCGCGAAGAACCTGTGCCGCTACCGACAAAATCTTCATGGAGTTTTCCTGCAATGGTCGCCTCATGGGTGAGATTTTTAAGAGTGACGAAATGCCGGTTTTTGAAGTTTTAATCAAAGGAACTGCTCCGCTCAGTCGCGTTACGCTGGTGCGGAATGAGGAGGATTTTCACTTTTTCGATTTGGATTCGGATGCGACGGATCTTGCGACCAGTTTCTCAGATGAAAATCCCATCGCCGGTGAGAACCGCTACTACTTGCGCATCGAACAAGTCGACGGAAACATGGGCTGGACATCGCCCATTTGGATGACTAACAAGCGTTAAGCACAGAGCTGCTATTTTCTGAATTTTAATTATATGAAACCAATCCCCGTCTTTTTTGCTGCGTTGTTCCTGCTATCAACGCCGAACCTTTTTGCCGACTCTAAGGAGCATCCCAATTTTGTGATCTTCGTCGCGGATGACATGGGCTGGGGGGATTCAGGTACATACGGCCATCCGCTCATTAAGACACCTAACCTCGATAAGCTCGCTTCCGAAGGCGTAAAGTTTACTCAGTGTTACTCCGCTTGTGGAGTGTGCTCTCCGTCTCGTTCCGCGATTCTGACCGGGCGCACTCCGTATCGCAATGGCGTTTGGCGTCACCTTTCGGGAAACCACGAAGCTCATCTGCGCGCCAGTGAGATCACTTACCCGGAATTACTCAAGGGGATTGGCTACGAAACCTGCCACGTTGGAAAATGGCATCTCAACTCGAAGCAGCAGTTCAACACACCTGAGTTCCCACAACCCGGAGACCATGGCTACGACTACTGGATGTATTCGCACAACAACGCGGAGCCGAGCCACAAGAATCCGAAAAACTTTGTTCGCAACGGAGAGCCTGTCGGAGAGATGAAAGGTTACTCGGCTCAGTTGGTCGCTGCTGAAGCGGCTCATTGGCTGGAAGATATCCATGATCCTGAGAAGCCGTTTGCGATGTCGGTTTGGGTTCATGAACCACACTCTCCGATTGCAACCGATCCTCAGTTTTCAAACCTCTACGACGGACATGAGAACAGCAAATACATGGGCAACATCACCCAGTTGGATCATGCGCTTGGTCAGGTTATGGATGCACTCGACAAAGCAGGGGTGAGCGATGACACGCTCTTGTTTTTCACCTCAGACAATGGCCCAGTCCCTGCCTATGGAGGAACTGCAGGTGGCTTGCGAGGCGTGAAGCGAAGCAGTCACGAGGGCGGCATTCGTGTTCCGGGAGTAGCGCGTTGGCCCGGGCACATCAAAGCGGGGAGCGTGAGCGATGTTCCGGTGATTGGCTCAGACATTTTCTCCACGATCCTCGACATCGTCGGGATTCCATTGCCGGATGATCGCACGATCGATGGAGCTAACATGATTCCGGCGTTTTCCGGAGAAGAAGTGACGAGGACGGTTCCGCTATACTGGAGAACTCACGTTTCTCAGGTCGGTGATCGATCCGCTCTTCGGATTGGTGATTGGAAAATTGTCAGCAACGATGAGATGAACCAATTCATGCTTTTTGATATCGAGAAGGACTGGAAAGAAGAGAATGATCTCGCTACGAAAATGCCTGAGAAGACCGAAGAGATGAGAAAGGCGCTCTTTAAAGTCTGGGACGGAATTGTAGCCGAAGGTCCCAAGGATTGGTGGCTCGGTGAGCGAAACAGGCCGATGAAAGGCGCCAAGCTGAGTTACTAATTCGAGACTGATCCCCAATTTTTAACCGACAAATTTTATGAAACCCCTTAGCCTCATTACTATCACTCTGCTCGTCTTTGGTATGAGCATGAATTTTGCTCACGCTCAGAAGCAGCCGAATATCATTTTCATGATGACTGATGATCAGGGCTACGGTGACCTTGCGTGTCATGGGCATCCATTTCTAAAGACTCCGAATCTGGATAAGTTGTATGCACAGAGTACGCGGTTCACGGACTACCACGTCAGTCCAACATGCGCCCCAACTCGCGCGGCGTTGATGTCGGGTCGCAATCCCTTTGAGGCAGGAGTGACGCACACAATTCTGGAGCGTGAGCGGATGGCGCTTGGATTGCCAACGGTTGCTGAAACGCTAAAAAAGGCGGGCTATACAACGGGTATCTTCGGTAAGTGGCACCTCGGGGAGGCCGATGCCTACCAGCCGGGAAGTCGTGGTTTCGATGAAGTCTTCATCCATGGCGCTGGCGGCATCGGTCAGAATTTTGATGGCAGTCAGGGCGATGTTCCCGGGAACAAATACTTCGATCCAACGATTCGACACAATGGGGAATTCGTGAAGACGAAGGGATACTGCACGGACATCTTTTTTCAGGAAGCACTCGGCTGGATACGTGAGCAGAAAGAGAAACCCTTTTTCGCCTATATTCCCACCAACGCGCCACATGGACCCTTCGTCGTTGGGGAGAAATATGAGGCGATGTATAGAGATCAAGTGAAGGACAAAAATACGGCCGCGTTCTTCGGGATGATTACTAACATTGATGAAAACGTTGGTCTCGTAATGGAGAAACTTGAGGAGTGGGGGATTGCCGGGAATACCTTGCTGGTCTTCACAACCGATAATGGAAGCGCGAAGGGATCGCGCATTTTTAATGCGGGGATGAAAGGTGGGAAAGGCTCCACGAACCAGGGGGGATCGAGGGTTCCCTTGTTCTTTCGCCTTCCCGGTATGACAACTCCAGGGCAGGATCTCGATCAGCTTGCTCGACACATCGATATTTTTCCGACGCTTGCGGATCTGGCCGGCGCCGATATTTCGGATCTTGAGCTGGAAGGGCGCAGTCTTCTCCCGCTCGTTAAAAACGCTGAGACTGAATGGGCGGACCGTCACCTTTTCTTCCACACGGGACGCTGGCCGAAGGCAGGTGCGAGCGGGAAATTTGGCAAAGGGGATTCTAACCCTGATAGCTACAAGGATAAGAAATTTGCGGTTCGTAGTGAAAAGTGGCGGTTAGTGGGAACTGATGCGCTTTATGATATTGAGAGCGATCCTGGAGAGGAGACCAATGTGCTTGAACAGCATCCCGAAGTAGCGGCGAAATTAATGAAAGCCTATGAGGGATTCTGGGCCAAAGCGAGACCGCTCATGGTCAATGAAGACGCTCCACTGGATGTCGAGAAGCCGTTTGAGGCCAACTACCTGAAGCAAAAAGCAGCGGACGGGATCCCCTATTGGGTGGCTCCTGAGCTCTAAACGGGAGAAAGAACGTTACAGCACTATGAAAACATCATTCGTCACCATTTTAACTCTGATCGCCTGTCTTGCCACAGCGTTAGCAGAGCGACCGAAAAGAACCCCGAAACCGCTCGAAACCGGCTTTCCCCGAAAGTTGGACGTCGTCTACAAAACATTGGGTAAACGAGAGCTAAAGTTTGATATGTATTATCCGGCGGAGGGTGCCGCGAAACCTTGTCCGGTGATCGTTTACACGCATGGCGGCGGTTGGGCAGCGGGAAGTCGGTATGGTGCTTCCAGTGGTGGTTTTGCTCCTCTTTTTAAAGACTTAACCTCACGTGGTTTCTGCGTCGTCTCGGTAGAGTATCGACTCTACAGCAAGGAGGGAACGGTTCGGATGCGTGACTGTGTTATCGATTCGAAAGACGCGATTCGCTACCTCGTTAGGAACCGTGAGGAATACGAAATTGATCCTGAAAATCTCTTCGTGTTTGGAGACTCCGCTGGAGGGCAGATCGCGCAGATGCTGACCCTTTCTCCACCCACGTCTTTACCGGGCGATGCAGATCTCGCTGAGGTCGACTACCAGGTCCGTGCGGGGCTTTCCTGGTATGGGCCGTGTGATTTCGAAAAAGAGAGCCTTTTCAATCATAACGATAGGCATGATTTTCGCGACCGGTTTGGCCCTCGTATCGTCAATGCAGATGATAGCCCCGAGGAGAAACTCCGTCTTTATCGTGAGATGAGTCCGATCACTTATCTGAAAAAGGGCAGCCCGGCGCTCTTCATGATTCAGGGGGACCGTGACACAACGATTCCGGTGAAGCATGCCTACTACATGGAGGAGCGAGCCAAAGAACTGGACGCTCCTGTAACGATTTTGATTATCAAAAACGCAGGCCATAACTGGCGCAAAGTGGATGCTGATATCAGCCCGACTCGTAATGAGCTCGTAGCGGCTAGCGCCCAATTTTTTGTCGATCAATTGAAGTAGGAGAGAAAGAATCATGAGAAAGAAATTAATATCTTGTTCACTTTTCGCAGCATTTGCATTCGGTTGTTCACTCTTCGGAGAAGAACCAAATCCGGTAAAAGATGCCGCGCTATTGAATGGCGGTATCATTGTCACTCTCGATTTAATTGATGTAACGCAACTGAAAGAATTGGCGTCAAATCCGTCTTTGCGGGTTCAGGCGCTACTGGAAGAAAACGAGGCGATTGAACCCCTTCGGAAATCCATTCATCAGGCAGGAAAATATGGCCAAATCTCGGTCAATCTTCACAACGGTTTGGAACTTCCTTACATCGACAACCTGGTGAATCTCGCAATCTGTGATCAAAGCACAAAAATTCCCAGAGATGAGATCATGCGTGTTCTCACCCCGCTTGGGACTCTGTATGTGAAAACGGACGATGGGTATGAAAGAATCGTGAAATCTGTTCCCAAGGGTATGGATGAGTGGAACCAGTTTCTCCACAACGCCGCTAACAACGGTGTGTCCCGCGACGATGTTGGTCCGCCTCAACGGATGCGCTGGCACAATACCCCTGAGACCGGGCGGGCAAAGGCTTCGATGCCGTCGGTCACTTGCATGGTCACCGCCAACGGGGTGCTCTTTACGGTCGAGGACCGAGCGACGCCGGAAGATGTCCATGCTCCTTTTGACTATCATCTGGTTGCGCGTGATGCCTTTAACGGAATCGAACTTTGGAAACATCCAGTCAAGGAATGGTCAATAGGCGGGAAAACCACAAGTATCAAGAGTGTGTCCTCGCAACTCCAACGACGCCTTGTCGCGATCGGAGAGCATGTCTATTTTACGATGGGATTTGATGAGCCGATTTCCAAATTTCACGGCAGAAGCGGAGAGAAGATCAAACTCTTGTCGGGCACGGAGTCGACACGCGAGGTCGCCGTGGAAGGCGGCATTCTCTATGGGATTCAAGGCCCCGGATATGGTTTGGTCACTGAAGAAGCGGCGCGGGAGAAGCGCCGAACCGAGACATCATCTGCGCCCGAAAAGGAGATCTTGGTGTATGCTTACGATTTGAACGCCGATAAAATGCGGTGGACAGTTCCTCTCAAAAGCGGCTACATCGGTGCGAGCGTCTGTGCCAACAAGAAGATCGTTGCTTATCTCGCCGGGAATGAATTGGTCTGTCTGGATAAGGAGACGGGGACGATTCAGTGGGCTTCCGCCGTTGATCTTTCCGAAGCCGAACCCAAAAAGGGCAAAAAGAAATCGAAGGGCGCAGCAAAAACTAAAAAAGTGCCGGGCGAAGATTTCAATATTCACCCAACTTTAGTCCTCGCGCCGAACAAGGCATTCTGTGCTTACGGCAACGAGATCGCTGCTTTCGCTCTCACAACAGGGGAGAAACTGTGGACTTGTCCGAATGGAGAAAACTACATGAAGAGTCCCGAGCTTTTTATTGCTCAGGGCTTGCTGTGGAGCAAGCAGCTAAAAGGAATCAACACCAAAACGGGAGAAGTGGTGAAGGAATTGGCTCAGGAGATGCTCGGGCCGATGTCGCACGATCGCTGTTACCGAAACCGGGTTACCTATCAATATTATCTCAACAGCGGTTCTGGTGGCGTTGACTTCGTTGGCCTCGATGGAAGTTCGGAGTACCCGAATCCCTGGGTGCGTTCAACCTGCGGATTATCGGCGATGCCGGCCAACGGAATGATCTACAACGGACCCTTTGTCTGCCAGTGCGCCATCGGATCGATGCTGACGGGTTTCAATGGCCTCTACAATGAAAAGTCCGGTCGCTATACGGTTTCGCACACGCCCCGACTCGTCGAAGGGCCCGCTTTTACCCGTCCCATTGGTGAAGAAGCTGCTGATTTCGATTGGCCGACCTATAGACAGTCAGGTGCCCGATCCGGTATTGGCAAGGCTAGCCTTCCGTCAAAGCTGGACTCAAAGTGGGAGGTGAAAGTTGGACTCAATCCAACTGCTCCGGTGATGGTTGGTGATCACGTTTATGTCGCGGCAAGGGACGAGCACACTTTATACTGTCTTGAGAAGGAGACGGGAAAAACCCATTGGGAGTTTACCGCCGGTGGCCCTATTGATTCACCCCCGACTTACCACAAAGGGCTTCTACTGACTGGCTGTCGGGATGGCTGGGTTTATTGTCTCGACGCCACCGACGGCGCGCTTCGCTGGCAGTTCAATGCACTCCCAATTCAGAGCCTGATCGCAGATCGCGGTCAGTTGGAATCGGCTTGGCCTGTTAACGGCAGTGTGTTGGTGGCGGAGGGCATCGCCTACTTCGCCGCCGGGCGCAGCAGTTACCTCGACGGCGGAGTCTCAGTGTTTGGATTGAATCCCGAAACTGGCGAGATGATCCATAATAAGGTCGTGGCAGGCCCCTACGAAGAAGGCAATGAGAGCTTCCCTACTCGGGGTGAGCGAACCTTTCGGCTGGGCGGATTCAAGTCCGGTATATTTTCGGTATCCGATGGCAAATTGTTCCTTCGGCATCAGGCTTTCAATCCTGACCTCACACCAGTCAGCATGAAAGAAATTCAGGAACCTCACCTGATTCCGTCCCATGGATTTTTGGATTCTGTTCCGCAACATCGCTCCTACTGGACTGTCGATGTCGATCTTTGTTACGGAGGACCGACTGCCATCACTGGCTATGGACCACTGGGCGATACAACCGCCTTTGCAGAGGGGGAGTTTTTTGAGGTTCGTGGATACACACCCGGTCGAAATCTTCCCAAGCGCGGCGCTGGTCTTACTCCCTTCAACACACATTCCGTTTTTGCCGGCAAGTTGACGGCGGCGAAAGAAGGTGACGTCTGGATCAGCCGAAAAGGCAAAACCATTCCTGAGGTCGGAACCTGGGGAAAGAACTGGTCAATATCGACTCCCTTTGCCGGACACGCGATTTCGGTTTGTGAAAATGCGGTCATGGTTGCCGGGGTTCCCATGACGGAGGGCTTTTCTCAACAGGATACGAATGACGCTTTCCGGGGAGAAAAAGGCGGCGTTTTGTGGATGATAGACAAGACGTCCGGGGATCGTCTGCAGGAATTTATTCTTCCAGCGCCACCCGCCTGGGACAGCATCGCTATTGCATCAGAGATGTGCGTCTTGAGCTTGAAGGATGGCACCATAATGGGACTCGCGGCAGAGTAGTATTTGAAACGAGTCGATTTTACGAAAAATGTGGCTTTCAAAAATGAGGCGGAATCAGGTTCTTGGTCATTTTTTGTCGATCAACTGAAGTAGGAGAACCGGCGCGAGATTCAACAGTAGGAGGCAGTGCAATATGATAAGATTAACAAAAGGAAATTTGGCTTCGACATTCGTATTTCTGATACTTTTGACGTTCACTTCGACTCGCTTCGCGCTGGCTGAAAAGCCGAACGTCATTTTCGTTTTCTCTGATGATCATCGATTCGATTCGATGGGCATGACAGGGGATCCCGTAACCGAAACGCCGCATCTGGATCAGTTGGCTGCGGAGGGGGTGTTTTTCAACAATGCTTACATCACCAGTCCCATTTGTGGCCCGAGCCGTGCGAACATTTTTACGGGGCAATGGGAGCGGAAAAATCGCATCGGATTTACCTATGTGTCTCAGAATAGTGTTTCGGCAGAGGCGTTTGAAAATAGCTTCCTGATGCAAATGAAACACGCGGGGTATTCGACCGCATTCCTTGGAAAACATCACACCAAGATTGTGGATCGTAGTAATACTCCGTTGAAAGAAAATATCGATTTCTGTTACTACGAAGAGGGCCACCTCGGTTTCTACCCTGCGAAGAAGCACAAGGCGTTTACCAACTTGAAAAATAAGACTCAGGTAGAGGGTTTGTTCGAAGCGACTGAGGCGTATCTCTCTCCTGGGGAAGACTTCGATTGCTTCTACGATAACGCTGATAAGTCCCTCAAAGGGCGTCTTGACCGACGTGATCCTGACAAACCGTTCTGTGCGTGGATTAACTTTAACCTTCCTCATCAGGCGAGCCTGGGCGGGATGGGTTCGCAGCCCGACGATCCTGACTTTTACTCAAAACGATATGCAGACCGGGTAGATCAACTGCCTTTACCCGCAGGCTATCCAGTTAAGGCGACCTTGCCGGAAGATGTCCTTACGGTCTCGGAGATGGAACCGTATTATCGACTCAAGGATAGAGCCCTCCTCGATACGAAACTGAAAACCGCGCGCGCCGTTTTCGCGATCGATCAATTTATGGGAAATCTCAGGCTCTTACTGGAGAGATTGAACGAAGACGACAATACCATCATCATTTTTGCCTCGGACAACGGGCTCCTGTATGGCGAACATGGGATAGGAGGGAAGACAATGCTTTACGAGGAATCGGCGCATGTTCCGTTGCTGGTTTATTCTCCGTTCTTGCCGGAGTCGAATCGAGGGGCATCGCTCGATGAACTCGCGGTGGGGCAGGATATTCCTGCGACGATCCTAGACCTGTGCGGCATTGAGGTTCCTGCGACCTATCAGGGCGCGAGCCTTTTGCCTTTGATGGAAGGGCGCGAGGAAGACTGGCGGACGGATGTATTCCTTGAAAATCTCTTTACCGATCAGGGCTACCCCCGGCATGACGCGGTGCGGAGCGAGCAATACAAATACATTCGTTACTTCAGCCGCGAGAATGATCGAAAGCAGTATCTTCCCGATGGAATCGCGGGAGAGGAACCAATTTACGAAGAGCTTTTTGATCTAAAAAATGATCCAACCGAACAGGTCAACCTTGCCGAAAATCATGCGTTCGCTGAAGTCCTCAAGGCTCATCGCGAGCGTTGCCGGGAGTTGGCGTCCGAGCTTTCGCAGTAAACTATTTTAGTAAAACTCACGATACTCTTTTCAAATGCAAAAACTAACTAACTTCACCAGAATTCTGTTTCTGATCGCAGTCGCTTTCATAGCGCCTTCACTTCATGCTGAAGACTGGATTCAGCTCTCTCCGCCGGAAGGAACCGCGAATGGCAAGAAGATCGTAATCGTAACCGGTGACGACGAATACAAGTCCGAGACATCCATGCCGATGATGGCTCACATCCTTACGGAGCATCATGGGTTCGACTGCAAGGTGCTCTTTGCGATCAATCGCAAGACCGGCGTGATCGATACGAATCAGCGGGATAATATCCCCGGCTTAGAAGCGTTGGCTGATGCAGATCTTATGGTCGTTTTTAACCGCTTCCGCGCGCTTGAAGATGCGCAGATGAAAATGATTGAGGATTATCTCGCGACAGGGAAGCCAGTCATCGCGTTCCGGACTTCGACGCATGCTTTTGATTTCAGCAAGAATCCTACGAGCCCTTTTGCCAGTTATTCATACAGTCACGAAAGCGGTGGCTTTGGTAGAAAAGTTCTTGGGCAGAACTGGATCAGACACTGGGGGCGCCACGGGACGGAGAGCAGTCGTGGCCGCTTTGCTCCGGGCAAGGGGAAACACCCTATCCTCACCGGCATCAAAGATGGCGAGATTTGGGGCCCGACCGATGTTTACGAGGCCACATTGCCTCAGCCTGAAGGATGCGAGGCAATTCTTCTTGGTGAAGTCTGTGAGACGATGGATCCCAACTCGGGACCGACACCGGCTCTGCCAGCGAACGCGAAAGGCCGCGCCGCAATCAACAAGAATGATCCGATGATGCCGATTGCCTGGACCTATCAGCGTGATGTCGGAGCCAAAGGCCGTGTTTTTGCGAGCACGATCGGAGGTGCGATGGCGGGCAAGGATGACTGGGCGAATGCAGGGATGCGACGGATGTTTGTGAATGCCTGCTTCTGGACGCTTGAGATGGAAGATCAGATCCCCGAAAAGGCGGACGTGACTCCTGTTCTTGAGCCGAATCCTTTCAAGCGCGGTGTGAAACCTGAGGACGCTCTTAAAGAGGGCCTCGCTCAACTAAAAGCTGGTGAGAATACGATTCTTTTTTACGGCAACTCAATGATCGAGCGCTTGCTCGAACAGGGCGAGCTCGAAGCACGGCTTCATCTCGCTGATCCTGAAGCAGGTATCAAAGTGCGAAGTCTCGCCTGGACTGGCGATGAGGTGGGCAATCGTCTCCGCCTCGAAGGCTATGCGAAGCACATGAAGAATTTGCTTAGTGAGTGGCCTGCTAAGACTATCGTCCTCGGTTACGGCTTGAATGAATCGTTCGCGGGAGAGACGGGGCTTGCTGATTTTCGCAAGCATTACGAAGATCATCTTAATCAACTTTCACGGCTTCATCCGGGCGCGCAGTTAGTGCTGCTTTCTCCCATCGCGATTGAAGGAGCATCCGAAGCGCGTGACGTTGAGGTTGACCTCTATAGCAAAGCGATCGCCGAACTGGCAGCTGAACAGGGTGGCATTTTTGTTGATCTTCATGGACTGACTCGCAAGGCCTATGCTGACTCTGACGGTGCGTTAACGAACAACGGTATCCACTTGAATGAAGAGGGGAATAGCATCGTCGCCAAAGCTCTGGCGGAGGAACTCTCTCTGGTGCGTGGAGGAAGTGCGTCTTCGATCACGGAGCCTGCCCCCGCTCATCTTAAGGAAGTGAGCCTCGCGGCTTCAGCGAAACATCGTCGCGTCGCCGAGGTGGTTCGACCAAAGAACGCGGTTGTTTATTTTGGAGTGCGGGCCCGGCCTGACGAGTATGCGGATGAGATGCCGCGGTATCATGAAATGATCCGGCTCACGGAAGAGGTCGTTCATCAATTGGCACGTGATCCTAAGTTGGCTTTTGCTGACCTTGCCACACCGAGCCTTCCTCCGATGCCCGAAGGAAAGGGGCGCGACGATGGCGATCGGACTGGTATTATCAAAACGGTTGCCGAGTCGATGGCGGAGTTCACCACGGCAGACGGATTCGAAGTCAGTTTGTTCGCGTCCGAGGAAGAGTTTCCTGAATTGCGGAATCCTGTGCAGATCGCACTCGATGCGCGTGGGCGACTCTGGGTGGTGACAATGCCTTCTTTTCCCCACACCGTTCCCGGCCTTACCCCGCCCGATAAAATTCTCATCTTCGAAGACACTGACCGTGATGGTAAGGCAGACAAAGTGACGACTTTTGCGGAAGGGCTCGATGCGCTCGATGGCGTCGCTTTTCATCACGAAGGTGTCATTATTTCAGAGCAACCTCGCCTCTGGATGATGCAGGACACCGATGGCGATGATAGAGCCGACACGAAGCGTGAGCTGCTTCGCGGTATCGATGTGACTGATTCTCATCACGGCGGGATGATTGCGAGTGATCCTCTCGGTGCTGTCATCTTCAGCGATGGTGTCTTTCACCGCTCTCAGTTGGAAACTCCTTTCGGTGTTCATCGTGCGATGGATGCTACGACCTACCGGCTTGATCCGCGCACAGGAAAGATTGTTACCGAATGGCAGCACAACACGCCAAATCCCTGGAACGTTACGTTTGATCGCTGGGGAAATATTTTCCAGATGTATGGCGACGGCGATGTCTACGACGGAAGCGCTCTGATCTGGACTCCTATGGGAGGTTATCATCCCTATGCTTATGGACGGATCACTAGTTATGGGAAAGGTTCGGGGAATGCAATGATGTCGGGTCCCAATTTTCCTGACAAGTTTCAAAATGGTTTTGCTTCGGCGTCATTGTTAGGTCGCTATGCGATCACGCTGACGGAACTCAACCGCGACGCGGGTATGGTGAAACTGGAGGATTCACTCACGATCCTTGAATCGCCCAACGCGGCTTTTCGTCCTGCTGATGTTGAGTTCGGGATGGATGGATCGCTCTATGTCTCCGATTTTTGCAGTCCCATCATTGGTCACGCTCAACACCCAATGCGCGATCCACATTGGGATCACGACTACGGTCGCATCTGGCGTGTCGTCCATACGGAGAAACCGCTCAATACTGAGTGGCCGCAGATTGAGGGCGCTTCGCTCGAAGCTCTCTGCGCTCTCCTTACGCACCAACAGGATTTGGTTCGTCATCACGCTCGAATCGAAATTCGGAAAAACGGTGCCAAAGGTCTTGAGGCAGTCGACAAGTGGATTGAGGCATTTGATCCAGCCGATCCGGAATTTGATCAGGCGAGGCTCGAGGCTGTTTTCGTCTGCGAAGGTTTGGGTGAGACCCGTCCGGAGTTGATCGATCAGTTGCTGAAATCAGAGTCCGAAATGTTCCGTGGCGCTGCAGTTCACGTGATTCGGATTCAAGCTGATCGGCTTTCAAATGTGCCTGAGTTGCTGGCATCTGTGGCGAATGATCCTCATCCTCGGGTTCAAGTGGAGGTTGTTGATGCGGTCGCTCACTTGCGCCCGACTTATCCGGAGGTGGAGACGGTTCTTACAGGCCTGATGAGTACTGATGCGACGGTTAATAAGTCGCTCGCCTACCTCGACCTCGGGGTGGAGCCAGTGAAGGGACGCAGCGTGCCTGTTCTTGAGGTCGCTCCTGAGTCTCAGTTGAAACAGTGGCTTTGGCTCGGCGAAACCGGTGAGAACACTCCTGCTGAATATGCGGTTGGAAAAGGTAACGTTCCGGGCGTTGGTCACTTTCGAACCTTCATTTATTCAAAAGAATCGCAGCCCGCTATCATCGCGATTAATCACAAGAGCCTGGAGATTCGACTCAATGATTCAATGGTGTTCAGTCAGGATTCTTTCTGGAGTGGCGATCAGCAGGTGAACGTCGATCTGTCGGCGGGCCTTAATGTCATCGAGATATTCCTGAAGAAGGGGAGACGCGCACCGAAAACGATGCCGCCCGTCTTTCTCTACGATCCGGTTGGTCAGGCGCTTTCAGGTGCGAGGTATGTGAGCGATCAGGAAAGCTTAAGTGCAGCTACGGCGGAGTATGATGCGTTCATTGCCGAGCGAGGGAATATACTCCACATTCAGGCTGCCGCGGGTCTTCAGTTTGCGCCCACCAAACTAAGCGTCACCCCAGGCAGTAAAGTTCGACTCGTTTTCGAGAATCCCGATATCATGATGCATAACTGGGTGTTGCTTACACCGGGTAGTGTTGATGAAGTCGGCACTCTTGCGGATCAAATGGCAGCTCAGCCTGATGGGATCACGCGCGGGTACCTTCCCGAAAGCGACAAAATTCTGTATTCCTCGAAGCTACTCAATCCGAAGGAAACGGAAGAGATCGTTTTTGATGCGCCGACAGAGCCCGGCGGATATCCGTATATCTGCACGTTCCCGGGGCACTGGCGCATCATGCAAGGCGTCCTCTCGGTGGCGGAACGCAAGGTTGCTACGGTGGCAGTGGCAACCAAAACTGCACCTGTCGCGGGGAAGACGGTTACGAAGAAAATCGGCGATGGTGTTGTGTTTGAAACCGCTTCAACAGCAACGAGTTTCAAAGCTCTTATTCCGCCATCGAAGCCGTCGGGCAAGGTGACTGCGAATCAGAAAACGAATAATGATCCCATTGCGACCCTAACCGATGGAAAACTGGCGAATGGATTTGGTCCCATTTTCGGCAATGGAATTAGAAACGGAGCCTACAAAATGGATCTGGGTAAATCGAAGAGCGTACGTTCTGCTACGAGCTGGTCTCACAGCAAGTCCGGCAAGCGTGGTGCGCAGACAGTGTCTATCTATGGAAGTAACCATCCCTCTGATCCCGGTTGGGAGGTGAATGATGAGAATCGCTTTACATCACTCGGGACGATTAGCACCGACGGGCAGAAGGTTGACGCTTTTGCGGCGCTCTCGCTCCAGGCCCCGAAAGGAAAGTCGCTCGGAGAATTTCGATGGATCGTTTGGCAGGTCGCACCGGTCACGGTCATCGCTGAGAATACGGCATTTCAAGAATTGTCCGTAGAGACAACCCCGGCAAAGAAATAGCTTCGCAATATCACATATCAAATGATGAAAACACAAAGCCAATGGTCGCTTCGACCCGCTGCATCACGCAGAGAGTTTCTCAAAGCCGCGGGAGTCACGATTGCTTTACCCACTTTCGAATCATTCGGAGCGGACGGCGCTTCCGGTCCTCCGATGAGGATGGTTTGCATATCCAGTGCGCTGGGTATGAATCCGGAGTCGTTCTTCCCGACAACATTCGGGGCTGATTTCGAACCGTCTCCGGTCCTAAGCCCACTGACTGATCTTCGTAGTGATGTGACGGTTTTTTCTCATATGGATCACCCCGCGATTTACACCAAGCATGGGTCGATGAATTCGTTGCTGAGTGGGGTTGATGCGAAACGCGCCTCAGCAGGTCAGAATGTCTCAGTTGATCAAGTCGCTGCGGCTCATGTCGGATACGATACGCGATTTCCATCTGTCCACATTTCCCTCGGTGGAACCCAGGGGAGTTCGTGGAGCGCTTCGGGGATTAAAATTCGTGAGGAAGTGAATCCGCTCGATTTATTCAAGAAGCTCTTTGTAAACGATTCCGAGGCGTCGAAAAAAGCCCGCCAGCTTGAGCTGGATCAACAGGGGAGTGTCCTCGATTTGGTGAGAGGGCAAGCGAAGCGATTGGAGAAAAATGTGAATGCTCCCGATCGCGAGAAACTCGATGAGTATCTCACTGCGATTCGTGAAGCTGAGGAAAGGATTCAGGGGATTCAGCGCTGGCAAAGTATTCCGAAGCCGACCGTTGAGTTTGATGACAAGGCTAACGCTCATGGGAACATGGACTATGCGACGCTCTCGCCATTGATGTTTGATTTGCTCTTTCTTTCGATCCAATCCGACACGAGCCGGGTGTTCACGGCCGGCTTTGGAATGCACAACCATGTCATTGAATTGGACGGTGTGAAAGATGGCTATCACGGTCTTTCTCATCACGGGAATCTGCCTGATCGGCTTACCCAGCTCCGTATCATCGAAACATTTTATATCGATCAGATGGCTCGACTGATTGAAAAACTGAAATCATCGAAGACGGGCGGTGGCAATCTGCTCGACGAGACGATGGTCTTTTTCGGAAGTGGGTTAGGGGATGCGGCGCGACACTCGAATCGTAATCTGCCTATCGTTCTCGCAGGAGGTGGCTTCAAACATCGCGGCCATGTCGATGCGATGACGGCGAGTCAGGTTCAGACGCCTCTCAATAATCTTTACACCACGATGCTGCAGAATTTTGGTCTCGAAGTGGAGCGCTTCAATGGAGCAACTGGAACGGTTGAATTATGAGACACTTTCTGCTTTTTAGCGTTCTGATCGCTTCCTCGGTAAACGCTGTGGAGCCACAGGCTTTTTTCAAAGAACACTGCGTGAAGTGTCACGGGGAGGACAAGCAGAAAGGTGACGTGCGACTCGATGATGTATCCAGACTTGACCTGGGCTTGTGGCAAACCATTTACGAACAAGTGGCGAGTGAAGAGATGCCTCCTGATGACGAACCCCAGCCGACCGACGCGGAGAGAGTTGAGTTGAAGAATCATGTTCTCGCTCTGGCGACGGAGGGATCCGGGCCGAGTGCTACTGGATTTCGGCGTCTCAATAAACGGGAATACAGTAACACCGTGAATGATCTGTTAGGGCTTCAAAACGGTATCTATGATCCGGGTGAATACATTTACGATGACGAGATTGATCACGGTTTTGATACTGCGGCAGAGGAACTGGTGATCTCGAATGAGCTGCTACTGGAATACCTTGGATCGGCCGAGAAAAGCCTGAGACTCGCGCTGTTTTCCGACCGGGAAACCAAACCCGAAAGTCGCCTCATCGATGTGAATACGAGGCGTATGAGAGGCGGTTCGAATCGCTACGTCACTTTTTCCAATGAACACATGCTTCTCCGCGTTGGCGGTAAAGCTAAGGTTTACGACGGCGAGCAGTCACGAGTCATGACAGCTTCGGGGAACTACAAGATTACGGTGACCGCTTCCGGGATTGATCGGGATCGTTACCCGGTGAAATTTCACCCGGCAGAGGGGCCTCTTAAGTTAGGAGTGGGGGTCTTACAGGAAACAGCTGCCAGCGTTACGAGTCAGGGCACGCTGTTGCATTCGGTGGATCTCAAAGACCATGAAGAACAGACTTTCACGTTTGATGTTTGGATTGATAAAGATCACTATCCCTACCTTTCGTTCGTGAATGGTTCCGGGAAGCCGATCACTCAAGTCCGGTCGAATATTCGCCGTCGTAAAATTCCCAAATCTGCCGCGAAACAACCGTTTTTTGGGCCCGCTATTCGTGTCACGGAATACAAGATCGAAGGGCCTTTCAACGAGGACTGGCCTCCGAAGACATTTCGGACGACATACGACTCGGAGGAAATTCCAGACTTCGAGAATGCCGACGAGCGTCAGCAGCTCATTCAGCGGTTTGCGAACCGCGCGTTTCGTCGAACCGTCCCGGTGGAGGTTGTCTCGCCCTACCTTCAGTATTTGAACGAACAATACTTCGCGACGAAAAGCTGGCATGAGTCGTTCATTCGGACATTCGCGGCAATGATGGCGTCGCATGATTTCCTTTATCTGCGCGAGAGTGACGACGAGTTGGATGCCTTTGCCCTCGCGAACCGGCTCTCTTACTTTCTCTGGAGCACGATGCCTGACGCCGAGTTGTTTGCGTTGGCAGAGTCCGGAGCGATTACCAAACCGGCGGTATTGCGGGAGCAAGTCGAGCGACTGTTGAACGATCCCAGGAGCGAGCGTTTCAGTGAGAGCTTTGTTGATCAGTGGCTTTCAATCGACACCCTTGGCTCGATGCCGCCTGATGGAAAGAAACCTGAGTTCAGAGCTTACTATCGCGAGAACCTGGAGTCAGCGATGCGTGAGGAAACCCGCCTTTTCTTCAGTCATATTCTGAATGAAAACAGAAGCGTTCGAGAGTTCATTGATTCGGACTATTCATTCCTGAATCAGGGCCTCGCCAATCTTTACGGGATTCCCTTTGATGGCGGAAAGCAGTTTGAGCGAGTGGTATTCCCCGAGACAGCAAAGCGCGGAGGGCTACTCGGTCATGCCAGTATCCTGACATTGACCTCGAATGGCGTCGAGACGTCGCCCGTGGTGCGTGGGCACTGGGTTCTCGATGAGTTACTGGGGACGCCACCACCTCCTGCGCCCAAAGAAGTGCCCGCGCTTGTCCCTGATTTGCAGGGGCTCACAACGGTGCGGCAACAGCTTGAAAAGCATCGCAGCGAGGCGGCTTGCATGGAATGTCATCGACGCATGGATCCTCCCGGTCTTGCTCTTGAATCATTCGATCCGATTGGTCGATTCCGAACGAACTATTCGCCGGATCAACTCATCACCACAGACAGCGAGTTCAACGGGCAGAAGTTTGAAGACGTTGAGGGATTGAAGACTATTATGATGACACAACTCGAACCGTTTGCGCGGAGTCTGATCGTGAAGATCTCCGAATATAGTAAAGGACGGAAGCTCGAACTCGCGGATTTGAAAACGGTCGAAGATATTCTCGGTGCCTCTGCCGCCGAAGATTTCAAACTGCGGGATATGATCGTGGCGATTGCGACAAGTGAATTGATGACGCGTCGGTGAGAAGGTCGAAAATCGGATCGATGAGAGAAGCGAATCACAGGGTGAAAACGAAATGAGGTTATTTTTCATCGCCGGAATTATTGCTCTGGTTACATCCGGTCTCGGCCATTCTGAGGTTCATAAAGCCGATTTCTATGTATCGCCGGATGGTTCTGATGAGTGGTCAGGAACTCTGGCTTCGCCTGACTTAGCCAAGGGCGACGGTCCTTTTGCTACTCTGGCGCGTGCTCGCGATGCGGTTCGGGATATTAAGCGATCCACTCAGGGGAATATTCTCATCCTGATTCGCGGTGGTGATTACGCGTTCGATGAGACGCTCGTGCTTGGACTTCAGGATTCCGGGGGCAAGGATGCTACGATCACTTACGCCGCTTATCCGGACGAGAGCCCCGTCTTCAGTTCGGGGAAGGAAATCACCGGTTGGAGGAAGCTAACATCCGCACCGGATGGTCTTTCAATAGAGGCCATCGAGCACGTTCAGGTAGCGGAGGTTTCAGAGCGTTTTCTCACGCTTTATGATGCAGACGGCCTCCTGCCGCGGGCACGATTCGCGGGTTTTATCCCGATGAAAGATGGTGGTCGCGACACGGTTCATTTCCCGGCAGGGTTTATCAAGGATTGGCCGAATCTTAGTGATGTGGAAATTGTCGTCAGACCACACCATGCCTGGATCGTTAACATCCTTCCCTTGCTGTCGGTGAATGAGAAAGAGGGCGTTGCCCGAACTTCGATCGATGCCACCTATGCTATTAATCAACTCCATTTTCTTAGAGAGACTGAGTCATGTTGGGTCGAGAATACTCTTGAAGGATTGGATGAACCCGGGGAATGGGCCCTTAACACAAAGGAAGGTAAACTTTACCTCTGGCCGCGGAACGAGTCACAGGTTGTTGCTCCGCAACTGACGGAGTTGATTCGAGTAGAGGGCCAGGTCGATAAGCCTGGCCCCGAAGACACGCCGGTCCGAAACCTTTGCTTTCGAGGGCTGACTTTTCAGCATGGAGACCGCTATCAACTGGCTGCCGATGATGCCGGCCTTCAGCACGATTGGGAAATGTTCGACAAGGCCAGCGCATTGGTTCGATTCCGTGGAGCTGAGAATTGCATCATTGAGCAATGCCACTTTCTTAACAGTGGTGGCGGTGCGGTAAGGTTGGATCTGCACGCTCAGGAAAATACCATTTCGGGAAATCATATCGAGCACCTTGGGGGAACTGGAGTTCTCCTCTGTGGCTATGGACCGGGGACCAAGGACGTGAATCATAGCAATCTCGTCTACAACAATCACATCCATCACACTGGCAGGATCTATTCACACTCTCCCGGAATAATGGTTTGGCAGAGCGGTGAGAACCGGGTCGCTAACAACCTCGTTCATCACACGCCGTATACCGGAATCATCATCTCTGGATGCATGCCGGACTTCTTTTCGAGACCCGGGCGTGAGCTTGGGAGAACGATTCGGAGACATGAGATCTCAGAATTGCCGAGGCAGCCGGATCGAATTGATATTCTCCCGTATCTGCACACCCACGATAATTTGATCGAGTATAACGAGATTCATCACGCAATGGAGATGCTCGGGGATGGAAACGCGATCTATATACGCGGTGCCGGTGCGGGGAATAAAATTCAACATAACTACATTCATCACCTCGTCGCGCCGATGATCATGCAGTGTGCGATCCGGACAGATGGTGGACAGATGGATACGTTGATTGCCGGTAACCTGATCTGGAAATGCACTTCGCAGGGGATCATGTTAAAGCTGAACAATCAGTGCGAAAACAATATCGTCGCAGATCTCATTGCGCCGCCCCGCGGCTACTACCTCGCACTTCGTGAAGGCCCCATGAAGGGGGCTACGATCAAGCGGAATATTTTTTACTCATCATCGGAGGAGTGTACCTTCATCGATGAGATACCGCCCGGGAGGAAGAAAAAAACCGAGGATCGGAGAGGGCGAACGATCGCGGCGTCCAAAGACGCCAGCACTGATTTTAATATCTTCTACTGTGCCTCCTCTCCTGAACTGGGCGAAACCATGCTAAAAAAGCAGCAGGAAAGTGGAGTCGATGAAAACAGCATCGCGACCGATCCACTTTTCGTTGACCCGGAGAATGGTGACTTCAGATTCAGACCCGAATCACCAGCTTTTAAAATGGGTATTGCTCCGGTCGACTTGTCTAAAATCGGATTAAGATCATCAACATCAAACAAGAGGTAGTCAATTGACTGAGGTCGTATATTGCCGACAGGCTGCCACGAATCGAATATGAAAATATCCACCCATTCACTTTTAGTTGCCTGTTGCGCTGCTCTTCCCGTCGGGACGACACAAGCAGCACCACCGAACGCGGTCCGTCCTAACGTGATTCTCGTGATGACGGACGATCAAGGCTATGGCGATCTTGGTTGCCATGGGAACCCGGTCCTGAAAACGCCAGTGATCGATCAATTGCATGCCGAGTCGATCCGGTTCACGGACTTTCATGCGAGTCCATTCTGCACTCCCACGCGAGCGTCGGTGATGACGGGCAATCACGCTGGCCGCACGGGGGCTTTTCGGACGACAGGCGGACGCTCTGCGATGCACATTGATGAGAAGACGATCGCCAATTTATTTGCGGACAACGGCTATGCGACCGGGATGATGGGCAAATGGCATCTCGGTGATAACGCGCCGCACCGTCCGCAGGATAGGGGATTTCAGGATGTGGTTTGGCATCGTTGTGGCGGAATCGGGCAGGCTTCCGACTACTGGGGGAATACTTATTTCGACGACACATACGAACGAGCGCGTCCGGGAAGTAAAGTCGGGAAGTGGGAGAAGTTTAAGGGCTATTGCACGGATGTATTTTTTGAAGAGGGCCTGCGCTTTGTAGAGGAGAATAAAGAGAAGCCGTTCTTTCTTTACCTGTCGCTGAACGCTCCACACGGTCCATACCGTGTCGCCCCGGAATGGGCGGCCCCCTATAAAGAGGACCCAGAGTGGGCGCCTTTCGCCAACTTCTATGGGATGATTGCCAATATCGATCACAACATGGGAATCCTGCGTGAACGCCTCGATGAAATGGGATTGACGGAGAATACGATTCTCATTTTCATGACCGATAACGGAACGGCGGCAGGGGGTAAATTTAACGGCCTCGAGTCGGAAGCTCTCTCCGGCTACAACGCGGGAATGCGAGGCAAGAAATCTTCGATTTTCGAAGGGGGAACCCGGGTTCCGTTTTTTATCCATTGGCCGAAAGGCGAACTTACGGGAGGCAAAGACATCGACACCTTGGCTGCTCATATCGATGTACTGCCGACTCTCGCGGAACTTTGTGATATCTCAGTTCCAGAAGGCTATGATCCCGATGGACAGTCTGTTGTGCCTTTGCTCAAAGACGGGAAGGAATCGTGGTCGCGGGATCATCTCATCGTCCAGTTTCACGGAGGTGCCTATGGTCGCAACCCGTTGGATAAACCCTTTGCTGATACGAAGGTGTTAACGGAGCGCTGGCGTCTGACGAATTCGAGCAAAATGGAATTGCACGAGATCGAAGCTGACCCTGCACAGCGCAATGATCTTTCTGCCGAGCATCCTGAGGTCATTAGCCGGCTGAAGGCCCTTTATGAGCCGTTTTGGGAATCAGTTTCGCCACGTCTTGTCCGTCCTGCTAATATCGATCTAGGTAACCCGAGTCACAATCCGACCGAGCTGTGCTCGCAGGATTGGTTTATGAAAACGGGCTATCCTCCTTATGCCTTCAGCCAGATTAGCAAGCTTCCGAGAGTCACGGCGCCATGGTTGGTTGATGTCAAACAAGCCGGACGTTATCGCCTGACATTGCGTCAATGGCCCGAGGCAGCCGACAACCCGCTTGTCGCGGTGCGCGCGAAAGTCGCGGTCTCCGGACAGGAGCATGAGGTTGAAGTGCCTCCGAACAGCAAGGGTGTTGTCATCGAGATGGATTTGCCGAAAGGGCCGTCTGAGTTATGGACGTATCTCTTTGATGAGAACGGGAAAGCGGGAGGTGCCTATTTTACCGAGGTCGAATTTCTTGCTAAAGGAGGCGCTCCGCTCAAAAGAGCAGCGAAGCCGAAGCCGCTTGTGAAGACGGCGCCGAAAGGACCGTTCGTGGAGATCGAGACTGCCGATGTCGCGACGGGGTTCAAGAGGCTGCCTCTCCCCGTAAAACCGTTCGGAACCGTCACGGGGAAATATGCCGTAAAAGATGCTCCGATGAAATCACTGGTCGACGGCAAGTTTGCCAAGGCATTCGGGCCGGTTTTCGCTAATGGCGTTTTGGATGGCGCCTACAAAATGGATCTGGGTAGTGTGCAGCCTGTGGCCGCTCTTACGAGCTGGTCGTTTAACATGGGCAAGACCCGAGGGGCGCAGAAGATTGCGCTGTATGGCAGTGATTCCGAAAATGATCCCGGTTGGGATTTGGAAGCGTTCACGCCGCTTGGCAAGATCGATACGACTGACAAGGCGACAGCCCCGTTTACAGCAGCAGCGCTGCGTGCCGAACCTGGCAAGTCGCTTGGGAAATTTCGCTGGATCGTCTGGTCCGTTTCTCCGGTTTATGATAGAGGCGGTGGCGAGAATACGGCCTTTCAAGAACTTGCTGTCGAGACAGGCGTTAGCATCAGGCCAGTCGTTCATGCGGCCGTCCCTTCAGAGGACAGCGAGAAGGCATTCCCCGCAGAGAAGACGGATTTTCGTGGCTATGATCGATACGATCGTGTGAAGACAGCCAGTGGTCATATGTCGGTCGTTTGCCCGAAGAAAGCGGCTCCGGGAAAACCCTGGCTATGGCGAAGTCTCTTTTGGGAAGCGGTTCCGAAATTCAGCAATGCCGACCTTCAGCTCGTGGAGCAGGGGTATCACGTCGTTCTCGCTCACGGCAACGTGCACGGGCATCCCAGTGGCAATGCGAATATTGATGCAGCCTATGAGTTGTTGACCACGGAGTATGACTTTTCGAAAAAATGTTCGATGGCATCGATGAGTAGAGGCACCTTATCACTCTTCACCTGGGCTTCACTCAATCCGGAAAAGGTGAGCTGCATTTATGTCGATAATGGCGTTTGTAATATTAGGAGCTGGCCCGGAGGCGCACTGGTGGCCGGCAGCGGTTCCGTCGCAAGTGGTGCTCCAAAATCCTGGGAAGGAATGAAGGCTGTTTACGGCTTCACCACCGATCAGGAATTGCTCAACGCCAAGGTGAGCCCGATTGATAAGCTTGAACCGCTTGCCAAAGCCGGTGTGCCAATTCTGATGGTTTGTGGCAGTAAAGATCCCGCCGTCCCGTACGAAGAGAACGATGCCATCATGGAAGCTCGTTATAAGAAACTCGGCGGGTCCATAAAAGTAATTGTGGAGGACAAGGGCCACTCCCACGGCATGAAAGACCCGGCGCCGGTCCTTGATTTTATTAGGACGAACACGGCACGGTGACTTCCATAGAGGATGGCAAAGACGTTCTGGATTGGCGCAGGATATTTTGTTCAGTTTAATAGGTCGGCACTGGTATTGCTGAAGCCGACGAGGGCTAGTTCCAAAAAAGAGTAAGAAGAAAAAGAAGGATGTGAAGAATCAGGCTGCTGCGCCATAGCTCACACCCTTTCGCTTGAATTACCGGGGGCCAGTTAATCTTTCGGAAAGAAGGCTTAATTCAAACCGAAGCAGTTTGAAAATTCGGCGACTCTGTCCGTAAATCGCAAAAATGGAATATTTTTCACATAATTCTGTCAGAACATCTTTTTGGGCGGCAACATAACTACTGATGGAGGATCTGAACGAAGAAGAAGCGCTCAAGCGAATCATGGAAATGAGGTCGTCTCTTTTCTCGTTTTTGGTCATGCTCCTGCCGCCGGAGGCTGATGTGGAAGCGGTGTTTCAGGAGGTGGTGCTTGGGGTTTGGAAAGCGGTCAAGGCAGGCGGGGTTGAAAACTTCGAGGCATATGTGTATGGGGTCGCCAAGAATCAGGCAAAACAGTGCCTGCGCAAGCTCGGTCGCGATCGCCTCGTTCTGTGCGATGGCCCGGTCCTCGAACACCTTGCTCAGGAGTGGGACAAACAAGTTGGGTTTAGCGGGGGGAATGACCGCCAGGATGCTCTGCGAAATTGCCTCGGCAAGCTTAAGGGCGAGGATCGCAGCCGACTCGGTGCCTACTACGGAGATCGTCAGACAATCAGGGCTCTCGCGGATGAGGAGGATCGCAGCGAAGCTTCTCTGCAGCAGATTTTTCACCGCCTTCGGGTGAAGTTGAAAGGGTGCATCGAGGGGCAGATAGCCGGGGAAGGGGAGCCTGTATGAAATCGCCAAATGAATTAATGATCCGCTACTTCGACGGACAACTTTCTGATGAGGAGCTGCGGGAGTTACAGGGAGCTTTGATGAGTGAACCTGAGCTGTGCGAAGAATTTGTCGCGTCGGCGGAAATCCACGGTCGACTGCAGGAAGAACTGGCCGGTGGAAACTTAGTCAGTTTCCCGAAAGTGAGCCGTCAGCGGCGGAGACTTCCCGCTATCGTGGGAGTAGCCGCTACTCTTGCGATTTTGGCAGCAGGCTGGTGGTTGGCTGGAATAAACTCAGGGTCGACGACGGCGGGCGATTGCATCGAGCTGGCGGTTGCGCGGGTGATTCACGAGGAAAATGGACGCTGGGGTTTGGAGCGAAACCGGGTTGCTGAGATCGGGGAATGGCTGATGCCAGGAACTTACCACCTCGAAACGGGAGAAGTGATTATGGCGCTCGATGTTGGCGGCACCGCAAGGATTGAAGGTCCGTCGGTGTTTGAAATCATCGATGACAAACTGATTCGGCTGGAAAGCGGTGATCTGCAGGCGCGCTTCGAAGAATCGGGTCAAGGGTTCACCGTTTTGACTCCCGAAGGGAAAATTGTCGATTTAGGAACTGAATTCCGGATCGAGGTTAGTAATGGGGAGTCGACCGTTCAGGTCGTGAAAGGACGGGTCCGCGCAACTGCCGGAATCGAAGTCCGGGAGTTGGTAGAAAAGCAAAGCGTTGCGATGAGTTCAGGTGCGATGAAGGCGTTCTCGTCGGAAACCGCAAATCCTATCGTCGATGAGTTTGAGAACCAGGCTTCGGTCGTTTTCTATCATTGGAGTTTTGAAGAAACAGAGGGAGATCATTTTTCCGCATCGGGCTCGGATCGTGCTGCTGAATATGGCCTGAAACCCGGACTGCCGGGTAGGGTCCCGGATCGCATCGAAGGAGCCCGCGGCGGACAGGCATTGAGATTTTCCGGTACCGGCGAATTCCTAGAGTCTTCTTATCGAGGCGTTTCAGGCAGTCGTCCGCGGACGGTGGCCGCCTGGGTTAGGATCCCCCGCGATGCAGGACCCAAAGAAGCTTATGGCTGGGCCGGCTGGGGATTGCAGAAGTCAAGAGGCCGTAACTTGAAGTCGCGGAAATGGCAAGTGTCGTGGAATCCACAGGTGAAACCCTGGAGATGGAAACAGCCTTTGTCGCCCGGCTCAGTTGCCGGGGCGATAAGAACCGAGTTTGGGCCGGGCTGGGTCAATGGTACTCGGGATTTACGCGACGGAACGTGGCATCATGTCGTCAGTATATTTATTGGTGGCGAGGATGCTGATGTAGCCACCCATATCCGTCATTATGTCGACGGTCGCCTTGAGTATGCGAGCGGCTTTCAGCATGCAAAAGTGGAGACCAGCACTGGTGAGGAAAGTCACCCTTTAGCGGTAGGCAATCATCTCACTAGTGCCAAGTCGATAAAGAAATTTTCTGCCGAAAATGAAAAAATACCGAATCCTTACTTCTCCGGATTTCGGGGTGATCTTGATGAGCTCTACATTTTTGAAGGGGTTCTCACGCCGGTTCAGGTGTGGCGGTTATATAAAGAGAACCTACCTCCTGAGCCGCAAATGATATCCCCGTCATTCGGTAAGATAGGATCGTAAACCTTAACTCGGCCGCGGTACCTTTTTTGCCCACTTCAATAATTTTATGAAACTCACCAAACATCTTTTCGACAAAACGTCGTCTTCTACTCATCGTTTCTTCCGGGTTCAGTCTGGTTTCCTAGTCGCTCTTCTTGCAATTTGGGTCAGCGTGATTTCCGGCGCTCAAACGGTGGCTCTGCCTAAAGGAGTCGAGTCAGGTGTCGACGGAGTTTCTCTGACCGACTCGAACCTGAAAGTTGAGCAGATTGACACCCACCCGGATGAGTTTTTTCTCAGCCACGATATGGATTTGAGTGGGAGCTTGGTTCTGGGCGGACGCGAAGGGCTTTTTGTTTATGAACGGACTGCTGATGGAGGATTTCAGCCTCGTCAGGAAATATACCGGTTTCCGGCTGATACCTGGGTCTACGATGTCGAAACCTATGGGGACGATCTCCTTGTGCTGACGAATACAGCTCTTTACCGGTTGCCGGGAGCGGTTGAAAAGCGCGCCGATATCAAGGCGGATAAAATTCTCTGGGGAAATCCGCTAGGGCATCACCACCAGGGCCTGCATGGCATCGAGTTCGCGCCCAATGGGGATCTGCTGATCTGCATGGGTGACCCGCACCCCGGCGTACATTTGGACAAGACTCGTCCGGATCATCTCTGGCTGTGGACGTGGTATGTTGGGCCAGAAAAGCGCAAAGTTCCCTATGCCGGAGTCGGCGCGGTGATGCGGCTGAATCTGGACTCCTACGATTTCTCTGTCTATGCGAGTGGCCTTCGCAACCCTTGTGGCATTTCCTTTGATCGAGACTGGAATCTATTCAGCAATGACAACGATCAGGAAGGGTCCACAGCATCGCCAGGTCGACTGCTCTCGGTTCCACAGCACTCGTGGAGTGGTTGGGCGCGGGGTTGGGATGCGACTCGAAATCCGGCGCGGCGCGATATGATTCCCAGTGCAAACCGGACCCTCGATGTGCCGGTGGGCCAGGGATATTACGATCATACGAGCTTTGGGAAAGACTATCAGGGCTCACTGTTTGTCGCGAATTGGGGCGGACGAAATGTCACTTCATACCCGCTCCACGCCGACGGGGCGGGGTTTCAATCCAAAGCCAAGCCGCTGCTGCAAGTTGCGGGAGACCGGCGTCCGGTTTCGGCGATGCCTACTAATGAGGGGAACCTCATTGTCTCAGTTTGCTATATGATGGGCAACGAGCCATCGCCCAAGTCGCAGACGGATTTGTTGCTGATCTCCCCTCGCAAGCAGCAGGCAACTTCCACCTTTAAATATTCTGACAAATCGATGGTCGATTTGCTTTCTGAATCTATCCAGATCCGGGCAAAAGCGCACCGAGAAATTCTTCGTCAGGGAGGCGATCTGCTTGCTGAAGCTGGCGATGCTTTTGGCAAGACAACCCCTGACTCACCGGCGTTCTCAAGTCTCGTTTTTCTTGCGGCTGCTCATGGCGATGATGATTCAATTGAGCGAATCATCTCACTCGCTCAGGGCGAAGGACGCGCGGCCTCTCTGGCATGGCGAGCCGCAGCGACATATCCCGATAAGTTCCCGAGCCTTTCGGATGAGATGATCAATGCCGCCGCAGCAAAGAGGGACGATGCCAAATTGCAGGTTGGTCTTCTCGAATTTCTTCACGCCGCAAAGCGAGTAATCCCTGCCTCGGTAGCCGTGCTCGCAGCACACGAAGATCCCTTTGTCAGGCAATCTGCAGCGATTCTTCTCGCCCGGCAGGCTCCGAATGATCAGCTGGCAGCCCTCGCGGATGGATCCCCGGATCAACGTCTCGCCGCTACTCTCGCCACGGTTTTTAAAGTGTGGCAGCGGGCTGAAACCGTCACTCAATTACCTGTCTCTGGCACGGTCGCAGTCGAAAAAATGATGAAGCTGCTGCATCCTGAAGGGCCAATTGATCTCAGCGATTTGGGAGCGCCCATTGGAACCTTTCGCATGAGCGATTGGTGGAGGGATGCTGAAGTTAAGAAAGCCAACCAGGTCGAGTTTGACCGCTTGCTGAATGCTCTGGCAGATGACGACAAAACGGTTGCCAACACCGCCGCAACCGGGCTCTTTTTTCTAAAAGATGATCGAGCGGATGCCAAAGCGATCGCCGTTCTCGGAAACAGCGAAACCGCACTCTCCATGGCTGCTGGTCAGGCGAATAAAGCGGATCTGAAAAAAGCCCTCCTTGCGCTCAAAGGTGCCAAGCTCTCCACCGGCACAGAAATCCCCGAAGCGTTTCGAAAAATTGATTGGGATGCCGCGACGGCTCCCAAAGGCGATGCAGCAAAAGGCAAAGAACTTTTTACTCAACGCGGCTGCGTTGCTTGTCACTTGGCACCTGACACGGGAGCTGGCGGCGCGATTGGACCGACTTTGGTTGATGTGGGAAGCCGTTTTCCACCCAGTTATCTGGCTGCGTCGATTCTTGTCCCGAACCTTACCGTGTCGCCGAACTTCCATCCCAATACCGTGACGATGAATGACGGCGCGGTTCACACAGGATTTGTCGAGCCCGGGGCTGAAGCGGGTATGATCAATCTTCGCGGCATTACCGGTGCGACCACGGAGTTGGTGAAAAGCCACATTGCCAAGCAGGAGGCCAGTGAACAGTCCATGATGCCGGCCAGTCTCGTTCAGAAGCCTGAAGAGATGGCGGATCTTATCGCCTACATGATGGTAAAACCGAAAAAGCGTAATCTCAAAAAAGGTAAGGACAAAAAGAAGGCGGTGAAGAAACCTGCCGCAGTGTTGAAGTAAATTTTGAATGGTGGGTAAACTGCAGGCAACTTTGATGTCAGATGACGTGGCTTCTATATCCGTTTTTTGTAACTGGAATCATAAATCTTAAAAAACGGCATTTTTCTGCAGAATTATGTCAGAACATCTTCTTTTACGGCAACGTAACTACTGATGACCGAATTTGACGAAGAAGAAGCCCTCATTTCTTTTATTGATCGAGTATCAGTAAACTCCTATCGGAAATATCAGATTATGTTAAGACCATTTCTAATTCATGTAATTTGCGCGTTGCTAATGATTTCGGCGACAACGAGTTATGGTGGACCCGCGCTGGCTGGCGAGGTTTCTCAACAGGCATTTATTGAGAAACATTGTATCGAATGCCATGACAGTGACACCGAAAAGGGAGGATTCAATATCGAGCCTCTCACATCAGTGACGGCCGCGAATACGGTTGAATGGCAGAAAGTCTGGGAGCAGGTGTCGCTCAAAGAAATGCCACCCACGAAGAAAGAACAACCCGTTCACCTGGACCGTATGCACTTTGTAAACGGTGTGATAGCGGGCTTACAGGAAGCTTCGAAAAACCAGGGAGGGTTTCATGAAAATCTGTTACCCACCAAGGGGAATTATGTGGATCACGAGCTGCTCTTTTCCGACGCGGTCAAAGTCGCTGAGCCACCTTCTACCCCGTCGAGGATGTGGCGTATTCACCCCGCCGCTTATCTTGTCAAACTCAACGAACTGGTTCACAACACGCCAGAATACAATCCTAAATATCCAGGGCAATTAGCCAGTGGTGACCCAGTGATGGTTTCGAAAGTTAACACCGACACGGGGGATTTGAGATTATCATTGGGATCTGATCAAGTCATGGGAATCCGTAATGGTTCAGGTTGGACGGGCGATTTTCCTTCTGTCAGACCGGTTCAAAGTTTGAGCCAGGAGAGGGGGCTGCAGGATTTTGCCGTGATGTACGAAGTGACCAGTGATGAGATGCAATTGCTAGTGACCGGTGCGAAAGCAGTTTTAAAGCACATGATTGTCGGCTCGGACGTACCGGATTACATGTGGAGGGATCCGGAAAAATACAAACTCAGCCGTACTAGTACCAAGATCGTAGATGGCAAAAAACAGACTTCCGCCGATCGGGAAAGCACCCATTTGTACATTAAAGGTTATCAACGAAAGTACAGTCCCTTTATGGACATCATGGAAACCGAGGTGTTACCCACCCAAGCTCAACTGGAAAAACTGGTGCCCTTCCTTTTTAAGGCCCTCACAGGACGACATCCCCGGGTTAAGGAGTTGAATGAGCAGATTTCATTTATTCAAAATGAAGTGAAAGCATTAGGAAAAGTGGAGGGGCTTATTGTTGGTTGTGCTCCCATCTTTCTGCACCCCGAAGCGTTGTACCGCTATGAATTTGGTAGTGGTGAGCCCGATCCACACGGCCGGGTGATGCTTGCTGGAGACGAGTTGGCGAATTCGATTGCGGGTGCGTTGACTTACATGTCGCCTGATCCTCAATTGCAGGCGGCTCTCAAGGGAGGTGAACTAAAGACACGCGAGGATGTTCTTCGCGAGGTGACGCGGATCATGGATGACGGTTCGATTCGCAAACCGCGCATTTTGAGGTTTTTCCAGGAATACTTTGATTACCACCGCGCTCCTTCGATTTGCAAGGACACCCAATCGCTGAAGGCAGTTGGGGTTCTTGAAGATGGCAATTATTACAATCTCCAAATGAACTATTTGGTATCTGAAACCGATCGATTGATCGAATATATTCTTGAATCAGACCGTGATGTTTTGCGCGAACTTTTAACAACGGACAAGAGTGTGGTAAGAGTTAGGCCTACCATCAAAGAAGACAATTATTTTAATACGTTTAACGATGCAAAATCGATTTCTTTCTACGACAACACAGTCTCTAAGTATCGAAAAAAAGATGGATGGACTAAATCGGAAACTGGAATTGAAGATATCGAGCGACCGATATTTATCCGTGAATACTGGGTGTCTACGAGTGTTACGGGGCCTTCGCCCTGGGAAATGTTGACCTTTCCTGCCACCGAACGTTGCGGGATACTCACACAGCCCAGTTGGTTGATTGCCCATTCGGACGCCATGGATAACCACGCGGTCTTTCGGGGACGATGGATCAGAGAACGGTTATTGGGTGGGGGCGTGCCTGAAGTGCCGATCACAGTCGATGCGGTTTTACCTGATGAACCTAAAGAATCATTACGTCATCGCATGCGGGTGACTCGGGCGAAAGAATGCTGGCGTTGTCATCAGAAAATGGATCCTCTGGGGCTTCCTTTTGAAATGTTCAATCATGTCGGGAAATTTCGAAAGACCAAAGATGGAAAACAGGTCGATGAAAATGGCAATCCTGTTGATGCCAGCGGGGAAATTATCGCCAGTGGTGTTCCAGAGCTAGATGGCAAGGTCGAAGATGCTTTTGAACTCATCCATCGCCTCGCCAATAGTGAGCATGTGGAACAAGTTTTTGTGAGGCATGCCTTCCGTTACTGGATGGGCCGCAATGAAACGATCAACGATGCTCCAACCCTCCAGGCCGCACATAAGGCTTATCAAGATAATGGGGGGAGCATGAAGGCCCTCATTATTTCACTGCTCACTTCAGATTCATTTCTATATCGCAAACCCGTACAAAACTAATGAAAATAAATACGCTAAACAGACGAGACATCATTAAAAAATTCGGTGCGGCAGCCGGAGCGAGTGCGGCAACTCCCTTTTACACTGCATTGGCAGAGGACAAAAAGGTGAGTCCGCCCCAAGGCGGCAAGCAGCCCAAGAGAGTTGTGTTTTTCCTGCAATCCCAGGGATTCAGTGACGCTAATTGCGCAGTGAAAGGAATAACATCCGGTAAATCGCTTAGATCAGAAGACCTCCCGGTTTTCATTGATCCCTTGGCCCCTCACCGTGACAAACTCACGATAATCCAGGGCTTGCACGGCAGGCACACCAGCCCGGCTCACAGCGCTTACTACGGATGCCTCGGTGGATACAGAAGAAATAAGTCCACCCCTTTTGACATCACAATTGATTGCGCGCTAAGCAAGGTTCTGCCCAAGGCGCCCGTGCCTCTTTTGAGTGTCGGCATGGAATCGCTGAATCGGATGAAACAAGTTCCCATTTTCCATGCAACCTCTGCCTGGGGCCCCGGGGATAAAGCGTCGATGATCTGTGACCCGACATTTCTATATCGGCTCATGTTTGGATCTGTCGCCACTGGCAAGCAACGAAAGACTTACGATGAAAATTCCAAGATGTTGGATTTCATCGCCAAAACCTCAGCCGAAAGCGCTGGAACGTTACCAGAGAGTGGCCGGAAGAAATTAGATCCCTTCAGCGACATCAGCACATTTCGGGACAGTGTCAGCTCCATGTCAGACAGTCTCAAAACCTACATGCCTGAATTTGACGAAAAATACTCAGCTCCCCAACATGAAACAGATTGGCATGACGCGATGCTTGATTTGACGATTGCCGCACTGAAAGCGGGCCTCACTAATGTGGCCACAATTAATTCAGGCTGCGGCGAATTTTATGGTTCATGGGAGGGCTTAGGCATTGACCAAAGGGGGCATTCATTGGGCCACTTATCGATGACATCCGATATCTGGACACGGATTCGACAGTATAACATGCGAATGTTGTCAAAACTGGTCCAGGCCCTTGAGGAAACGCCGGAAGGTAATGGCACTATGATGGACAACACCTTGATTGTTTATACCAGTAACAATGCTGACAAACAGCACACCAATGGCGCAAGTTGGCCCTTTATGACTCTGGGTAATTTTGGAGGAACGATGCAGGAAGGTCATTACATGAAGATCGAAAACGATCGCCCGATCAACAGCTTCTATGCCACTTTACTTGAAGCTGCGGGTCACCCGGTTGAGCATTTCAATCTAGGCGGCGCCTACGAAAAATACGACACGGGAAAAGGGGCGCTTAGAGAATTATTGGCTTAGCTTACGAGGGGGGCAAACACTCCTGTATCAAATGGAATCTTCTCCATCCGCCGAGCATTTTGATATAGCAAAAATGTTGGGCAACCATTCCCGTGGGAAGGTTGCTGAAGACGGTAGCAGGCGGTGCATTACAACTTTTGAGTTATGATAAAAACTTTTTCTACAATTATTCTGTTTGCTGCTATCGGAGCGGGAATCTTGCAGGCAGAGACGGGCACTAAGCCCAACATCATCGTCATCCTCGCGGATGATCTCGGTTGGGGGGATGTGAGTTGCAACGTGCCTGAAAAAGGAAAAGTGATCACCCCGGCGATCGACAAGTTTGCTTCTGAAGGCATGCGTTTCACCAATGCACACGCACCTCATTCGGTTTGCACGCCAACTCGTTACTCGTTGCTGACAGGCCGTTATTGCTGGCGAACCTATGTCCGTGAAGGCGTGCTTCCGGGGTATGCAAAGCCTCTGATTCCGCCAACTCGAGTCACGATCGCCTCGGCATTGAAGGGGCAGGGGTATGCCACAGCCGCCTTTGGGAAATGGCACATTGGTTTGGGTTGGAAGCCAAAAGAAGGCGATCCCGGTGACTACCATTTTGGGTCGCAGATCCATGGGCCGGGAGCCAATGCGGCGCTCGTTTCGCTTAGTGAACGTGTCGATCACACAGCGTCAATCGAAGGCGGGCCGCTCGCGCTCGGATTCGATACCTTCTTCGGAACGCCGTCGAACTGCACTCGGATTCCTGTTTTTATGCGTGGGAATCAAATCATCAACGAGCCCATGCCGGACAAGACCGGGTTGATTCGAGATCCCACGTTGTTTCGGGACACGGTTGACGATCTCTATGTTGTGGAAACGAAGAAGTTCATCGAGACAGCAGTCGAGAAGAATGAGCCGTTCTTTGTTTACCTGGCGTTGAACGCAGCGCATGGAGCGGTATTACCCCCCAAGCGTTTTGTAGGGAAATCAGGCATCGGGCCAAGAGGCGATCGCTGTCTTTGGGTGGATGAGAGTGTCGACAAAATCTCTAGATTTCTCGATGGCGCTGGAATCTCGGAGAATACGCTTGTTGTCTTCACCTCAGACAACGGACCGAAATTTACGAAGAAGGAATTAGCTGATGGCCACGATGCGTCAGGCCCGTTTCGTGGATATAAAACCGACGCTTGGGATGGCGGTTCCCGGGTTCCTTTCATCGTTCGCTGGCCCGGCAAAGTTCCTGCCAATGAAGTGAACGACAATCTCATGTCCCTAACCGATCTCATGCCAACCGCGGCCTCGATTGCAGGTGCCTCGCTTCCAGAGTGGGCGGCGGAGGATGGGATCGACCAATCTGCGCAATTTCTGGATGCAAATGCGGAGCCGGTTCGCCACTCAATGATCACACAATCCTACACTGGCATCCTCTCGATCCGACGGGACAACTGGAAGCTGATTTTCGACACGCTGAGTTCCGGAGGCTTCTACAAATATTCAGACGCTGTAGAATCAACAAGCGTGATGGCTCCCTGGCGGATGGATTTGAGCCAAACCGGACAACTTTACAACCTGGCAGAAGATCCTTACGAGCAGACGAACCTTTACGAAGAGAAGCCCGCTAAAGTGACAGCTCTCACCGAAGAGATTCAGAAGGCGATCAATTCCGGACGCAGCGAGCCGTGACAAGTGAGTCTCTTTCGTTCTAACTGCTCAAATATATGAAATTTTGCTCGATGATGGCCTTTTCAGGAGGGCGATTTTTGCTGTTTAAGGTGCTCATCTAGCCTTGACAACAAGGGCTCTCGAAGCCTCAATCAATGATATGATTTTGAGACGTCTCAGCACTTTAACACTTTCCACTTTGCTTGGAGCTTCGCTTGTTCATGCTGAGGAATCGGCATGGAAAGTCGACAGCCAGAAGGAATGGAAAAAGAATATCGAATCGTCGGAAGGAGCCGTGGTCGAGAAAGGCTCTGTTTCTCCTGAGGGAAAGGAAGCCACGGTTTTGACAAAACTCCAGTCGCTCGATAGCAAGCGCTCCGCCAAGTCCCTGACATTGAAGCAATCTACGATCTGGCAGAACTGGAATCCCATTGAGAATCTAGGTCCAGCGAATCTTCAGGACGCTCCTGTCCTGCTCACGAAAGGTCCAAACGACTACTGGATTTTCGGCCGTTACGGGAGTGGTAAGCCTCGACCAAAAAAGGGAGAGAAGGCGAAGCCTCAGCCGCAGTTCTCTGCGGAGGATGCCTCGCTTGAGGGATTTGATACTCCTCTCAAGACAACGCCTTTTCCGAACGTTTACAATGCACCTGGTGGTCTCAAGCCGGGTAAGGGCGGCTATCATGCATGGCAAAGTCGCGATATGAAAAACTGGGTTCATCACGGTCCTGTCACTGAAGGGTTCTCCAAATGGGTGACCAGCGCCGAATACGTGGATGGCAAAGCCTTGATCTACTACGACTTCCCGAATGATCAGGACCCGCACGTTTACGTCGACAGCGATCTTACTGACGGAGAGCCGGGTGAGAATATGGGAATGGCGGTGAAGGATCCTTCACATGGCTCTGACGCCGGTTTTATCCGTGATCTCGATGGCAACATGCATGTCATCATCGAAGACTGGAGTCCGATTTCGGCGAACAAACGTTCATGGGATTCACCGCTCGCCGGTCATGCCGCCAGTCCTGACGGAATCAGTGGTTTTGTTTTCAAAGCGCCGCCTGTCGATAATAGAACGAAGCCAACCGGGAAGATTGGGACCTACAATCATCCTCATTGGGCGAAAGAAGATCCTGCCAATTACAAAACCAGTGTCGCTGAATACGAGATCCATGAGCCAGTGCAGGAAGCCTATGGTGATTGGGCGGCGATCGCGATTGGCGGTCAGTATTATCTTTTCGGCGACTACGATCCTGCTGAAGGGCATCAAATGAGCGTGGGCTGGTTCACCTCGTCTTCGATTGATGAGCCGTTTACCTGGTGCGACAACATTGGCAAAGGTCACCCTGATCCCGACATTGCTTTTGCCGAAGGGAAATTCTATCTCGCGACTCAGCAGAAAACGGATTTCACGAGCCCCGGCCCGTGGGTTGAGACGGTATCGGCTCGTGTCGGAGTCGATACTGACAATGATCAAAAAATCGATGAGTGGACCGAGTGGACCGAGGTCAAAGAGTCCTACGATTATATTCCCGGTTTTTCCAAGCAGATTGAGAAGACTCCCGCTGAGTTGGATCTCTCCAAATTGCCCGAAGGTTTCGGATTTCAAGTGGAGCTGAAAATCGAAGACTCCACTGAGAATAAATCGAAGCCGATTATCGAAGCCTTGAGTCTCTCGTTTGAGTAGACTCGTGGTGACGCAACGCTTCGACTACGATGGTTTTTTCGTTCAACAGGGTAGGTGCAGTGACCTAACCCTGTTGGATCGAAGATCGAGTTTCCTTTCGATATGGAAAAAGTGATCCCCGTGCTTTGTCCACTGTTGTTTGTTCTACCCTCGTTGGGTTTTTCTCAGGAAGAGTCGAGCGGGAATTGGCCACAAGCAGCGGGGCCTAATCAGAATTGGACCGTCAAAACGAATCGGCCTGTCCCACTCAAATGGAGTGTGAAGAAGGATGAGAACATCCGCTGGCGGATCGATTTGCCTGAGTCCGGTCAGAGTGGAATCGCGGTCTGGGAAGATCGACTTTTTCTGACGACGATGAAACCGCTAGCCGCTGACGCGACGGAATTGCAGGGGACTGATATCGTTCTCTACTGCATCAGCGCGGAGGATGGTTCGGTTCATTGGCAACGGGATCTCGCTGGCGATCCCAAGGCAAAGAGCCAGTATGCTTATGGGTTCAGCACGAGCAGCAGTCCGACTCCGATCACCGACGGTAAACATGTCTGGTTTTGGAATGCGAGCGGTCAGATGGGATGCTGGACGATGGAAGGCAAGGAGGTGTGGACTCGAAAATGGACACCCACTCTGGATCGCCCCTTTAACAAGCAATATGAGCCGATCAAGGTTGGCGACACGCTCCTTAACGTCGAGCCTCGTGATCCAGATGATCCCGCACGACGCGACGATGCGTGGAATTACCTCCGTGGGTTCGATGCGAAAACAGGCGAGCCTTTGTGGATCGCTCCGGAAGGACTCACGCATTACAACACGCCCGTTTTGAATGAACTGCCAGGTGGAGGGTATGCTGTTATGTCAGGGCGTGGCGCCCATCACGGTACGCCGGAAGGACCTGCTGGAATCACGCTGACTCGTGTCGATGGTGCCGATGCCGGGAAAGCGCTCTGGAGTTGGGAGGCCGAAGCGGAAGGTAAGTGTCTCGTCACTCAGTTCTGGGACGAGAAGTTTGCTTACTGGCTCGATGAAACGCGAACCGATCTCGTAATACTTAACTCTATCGACGGAAGTGAAGCCAAACGCATTTCATGGATCAAAAATGTCACGTTGACGTCTTACGACGCGGAGACCAATGGCTTCATTACTCGCAAAGGAGTTGACCTGAGTGAGGAGGAGCCCGCCATGACCGTATTTCCTGCATGGCACTCCAACATGGTGATCTATCCGTATGTCTATTTTGCGTGCTTTGATTTTCAAGGGAAGCAACGCCGTCAGTCCTGGAATCATGGGCCGCGTAATAGCATTGCCCGGATCAATGTGGAGACTGAGAACGTCGAGTATCTGCAATTACCGTTCCCGGTTCCTGAAGTAGAGGGTGAGACCCTGAAAAACACGGAACTTTTTTATCCCGAAATGACGATTAACAGCCGTGGCGTTGATGTCGCTGAAGATCGCCGTTCCGGCCGGAGCGGATGGTGGTGGTGTTTTAACGGAAATACTATTGCAGTGAATCAGTATCTCTATTTTACGTTCATGTGTGGCAAAGTGCAGGTGCTCGACGGGCAGGCGAAAAACTTTGATGAGACGGCGCTTGTCGCGTTGAATGATCTCGGTGCTTTCGGCAAGACCTGGACAGCCAGTACTCCCAGCTATTCAAAGGGTCGCCTTTACCACCGAACGTTGAAAGAACTGCTTTGCATTGGAGCAGAGCCTTAACACCGATTTTATTCCCCTCCTGAATGATGAAACAAGTAATTCTCCCTCTCGCAATTCTACTGAGTTGTTTTCCTTTATTAGGTGCCGAAGATGGTCGCCCCGAAAAGCCCAACGTGGTTCTCATTTTGACTGACGATCTCGGTTGGCAGGATGTGAAGTGTTACGACATTGATGAGCCTTCACCCTACGAGACCCCTAACATCGATGCTTTGGCCAAGAAGGGTGTTCTGTTTTGGCAGGCGTATTCTCCGTCACCGACTTGCGCGCCTTCCCGCTGTGCGATTATGAGTGGAAACCACTCGGCGCGTGCTCAGAAAACGCACGTTGTGGGTGGGGCTCCGCCTGCGCCTATTAGCAAGAATTGGAGGATGATGGACCCATGGTATAGCGGGCGGATTCCGGCGGATGAGTTCACCCTCGCGAAAGCGCTCAAGGAAGATGGCTACACGACAGGGCATTCGGGCAAGTGGCACATGGCGATTGATCATCATGCTTTTCCTCAGCCGGAAGACGTCGGATTCGACTACACAAGAGCGAGCCGCGGTTCGAGGGGCGGAATGGATGATCGGCTCAAAGATTTTGCAACGGATGAGGCGGATGATCCTTTTAGACTCGATGAAAATGGATTTCCTTTTCACGAGACAAATGAGGATGCGCTGACGTTTCTGAAAGAAAACAAAGAGAAGCCGTTTTTTCTCTACTACGCGACCTGGCTTGTGCACGCTCCGATCCACACGCGGTCGGAAGAGCGACTTAAGAAATACACAGAGAGACTAGGAATAGATCCCGCTCACACTCCGAAGAAGGAAGTGCCGGGGCAGCAAAACCCTTTCTTCGCGGCGATGGTGGAAGAACTCGATTATTACCTCGGAACGGTTTTTAACTATCTCGACAATACCGATGACCCACGGTGGCCGGGGCATAAGTTGAGCGAGAATACTTATCTGATTTTCACCTCGGACAACGGGGGGATGGAAGGAGGCCCCAAAGAGCGTTACACCGACAACAATCCGCTAGACCGGGGGAAGATTTCCGCGAAGGAAGGCGGAACCCGTGTCCCGCTCATCATCACGGGCCCTCAGATTCCGGCAGGAGTTCAAACGGATGTCCTTGCGAACGGGCTCGACTTTTACCCAACGATTCTGTCTATGGTAGGAGCGGATCGACCGGAAGGGAAGAACCTCGACGGCTGTGACCTTCTGCCGCTCCTGCATGGCGATCCCGGGGATCCGACGCTCGTGAAACATGCGGACGGTTCAGCCCGCGAAACGATGGTCTGGCATTTTCCTCATGGCGGGGCACTGGAGAGCACGATTCGGACCGGTGACTACAAACTGATCCGCAACTACGATCACGTCAATAATCCCGAGACGCCTGAGTTGGAACTGTTCCGTCTCTACGAAACCAAGGGCGGTGAGCAAACCCGTGTTGATATTGAGGAGGCGGTAAACCTTGCTGAGTCGATGCCGGAGAAAACGCAGGAGATGAATAAGCACCTCACGGAGCGTCTCGAGGAAATGAAAGCAAGCTATCCTTACTACAATCCCAACACGGCGGCTCCGCTGCTGAATAAGGAAAAGGTGCCGACGGTTACTGCAGCGACCCGTGAGGAGCAATCGGTTGAGTTCGCGTATCAAGTGAATGGAGCCAAGGTCGTTCATGCCGATTTGATCTACACACTCAACGGAGGCGATCGCTACGAAGAGTGGTTTCGGATGCCGGCATCATTGACGGGCTCCGGACGCGTCACTGCTCAACTCCCGAAAGGGACCACGCACTACTACCTGAATCTGGTCGATGAAAATCAGTTTCTCCGCAGCTATCCGGAAGTGGTGAAGAAAGGGAAATCTTTTATCGATTCTGCGTTGAGCGTTGCTGATGTGGAGAAGAAAGAGATGCCTAAGAAAGTGGCGAAAGGGGATCGTAATGCTCCGTTCAATCGCTGGGATGCAAATAAAGACGATATCCTGACATTGGCCGAATATCTGGCTGGTCAGACCGGAGAGAATCTTGAAGCACGTTACAAGCGATTCGATCATAATGGTGACGGCAAGGTGACGCGTGAAGAATACGTCGTCCTCTCAGCGAGGTAGTCAGCGCTCTTTTTGCCGGCGTGTCTCGGTTCGAATATCGATGGCTGGGGAAAGATACTGAGAACGGGGCTTCTGAACCGGCCTCACGGCGACCGCCGGGGGGGAGGCTGCGTCCCGGCTACAGTTTTACGTTTGAGATTTACTTGCCTGTAGATGAGGGCCTCGACCTCGTTCGGGCGTCCGAGTCGTCGTCGATATTCAGTTCGCGCCGATGGTAAGGCACAATCATGCCGGTTTCCCTTTCACTGGATTCGGTCATCCTGTTTCTTCTCTCCGGTGCCGCGCAACTCTGTGCGTCGTCGGTGAGTTCAATTGAGTTTTGAAATAACGATTACAGTGGTCGAATTGCCACATCACTATGAGAATTCCTATACTTTGTATTCTGTGTGCCGCGACCTTGTTTGAGCAATCTAAGGCTGAGGAATTCGATATCGTCGTCTACGGCGGGACTTCTGGTGGAGTCTCTGCGGCGGTTCAGGCGGCTCGTATGGGCAAGCATGTTGTCCTCGTCGAGCCGGGAAGGCATCTAGGGGGAATGACATCCGGTGGGCTTAGTGCTGTCGATATTGGCGATCCACGCAGTGTCGGGGGAATCGCGCGTGAGTATTTTACACGGCTCGTGGCGCACTACGGAAAGGAACTCAACTGGGGCGAAGCATTCGAAAGCCACGGGCGCGGGGGACCGGCAACGGGTGGCGCCTACTCGATCGAACCACACGTCGCTGAAACAGTTTTCGATGAAATGGCTTCCGAAGCGGGTGTCGTCGTTCTGCGCGAGGCTCGGTTGAAATCAGTGATTAAGGATGGAGCGAGAATCACGACGCTACTCTTTGAAGATGGGCGAAGTGTAAGCGGGAAGATGTTCATCGACACCACTTACGAAGGCGATCTCATGGCCGGAGCGGGTGTCAGCTATACAGTGACTCGCGAAGGGAATGCGAAGTATGGCGAGAGATACAACGGCATTTTTTACACTCCGCAGTATCAACCCCGAACGGGACATTTGGAGCCGGGCGCGAATGGGCGTGTCAAAGGGGGGCAGGGAGCCTGGGATAGAGATTTTCCACTCGATCCCTACGTGGTGAAAGGTGATCCGGGGAGTGGCTTGCTTCCACTCATCAGTGAAGGCGAGCCTGGAATCCCCGGCGAGCCGACTCCCGGGATTCAGGCCTATTGCTTTCGCCTTTGCCTCACGACTGATAAGTCTAACATGATTCCTATTTCGGCGCCGCCGAATTACGATCCAAAGCGCTACGAGCTGGTCGGTAGATTCGTCGAAGCCTGTCTCGCGAATGGTGATGAGATGGACCTTCGCTGGTTTTCCAAACACGATGAACTGCCGAATGAGAAATGGGATTTCAACACCGCTACCTTTGGCGGGAATCTTCCGGGATTGAGTTGGGCGTGGCCGGAGGCTTCTTATGCGGAGCGGGACAAGCTTTCGAAAGAGTTGGAGAATTACCATCGCGGTTTGTTTCATTTCCTCCGTACCGATCCACGAGTGCCGAAGAAAGTGAAAGAGGATGTTGAACGCTTCGGCTTGCCGAAGGACGAATTCACTGACACCGGCGGCTGGCCTCATCAGGTCTACGTTCGCGAAGGCAGGCGTATGGTGAGTGATCTGGTTTTGACTGAAGACCATACCTTTGGTCGCGAGATTGCACCAAAGTCGATCAGCCTTGGGAGTTACGGAACGGATGCTCATGAGATCCGACGCATTGTGAAAGACGGCGTCGTTGCCCGTGAAGGGAAAATTGCCGGAGGGCGTGGCGGTTTCGGGCCCTATCAGATCGGATACGACGCGATCGTTCCGAAGGCGGATGAGTGCGAGAATCTCCTCGTGACTTTTGCCCTTTCCGCGAGCCATTCCGCCTTCGCCAGCATCCGGATGGAACCGCCCTTTATGGTCACGAGTCAGAGCGCGGCGACGGCTGCCAGTATTGCGATTGATGAAAGCACGCCTGTTCAAGCTGTGGACTACGTGCGGCTCAAGAAGCAATTGCTAAAAGACGGGCAGATTCTGAAAGGGGCGAAGCGGAAGCCGCGCCCGACACTGACCGGCATCGTGATTGATGATGCAGAGGCTACTTTTAGAGGAACGTGGACGAAGAGCAATGCGGCGGGTTCGCTCTCCGGCTCGAGCTATCATCATGATGCAGGCCGGGAGCGGGGCAATAAATCCGTTTCCTTTACCCGAAGCATCGAAGCTTCGGGCCGATATGATGTGCGTTTGCTCTATTCCGCTCATGAGAACCGGGCGACCAATGCCCCGATTGTTCTGGCGATAGGAGATGAACTCCACGATTTGCAGATGAACCAACGCCTCCCCAATGTCGTGGATGGCAAAGCCCGGTCTCTTGGCGTTTTTACGATTGAACAGGGTATGGAGGTTAACCTAACCCTGTTCAATCGGGGTGCTGATGGAATTGTCTCAGTCGATGGTTTGCAGCTTGTTTTGGTTGAATAGATCGATAGGGCAAAAGGGCCAAGGAGAGGCGTGCTTCCAGCCGCCTGATAAGACTCACGACAGAGACTCCGATCGAGGCAATCCCGCTCTGAGAGATTTGGCGAAGAGTTCGTTGGGGGCGCTCGAGGACATGGCTTCTGGCTCGCGGCTCCGTTGGCAGCAAGATGCAGCCACTCCTTGGTACGGGTAGTAGTCGGTGGATAGGGATACTGCGTTGGCGTGATCATGAACGGGATAGGGTTGCGTTTAGGTTTGCGAAACAGCGATAGTAGAGATCTCTGATGTTGCTTTCAAAGTTAGGTTTTCTGCGTGTGTCTTACTGTTTTTTTGCGGTGAGTCTCCTCGTGCCTACTTCATTCACTGTCGCTGCTGATTATTTGAAGGACATTAAACCGGTTCTAAAGGAGCGGTGCTATTCCTGTCATGGTGCGCTCAAGCAAAAGGCTGATCTTCGCCTCGACACGGCAGCGGAGATGATAGGGGCGAAAGTGATCATTCCCGGCGCGGTCGATGAGAGTGAATTGTTTCTTCGCATCACGAGTGAGGACGATGACGATCGTATGCCGCCGGAGGGGCATGCTCTAACGGAGTCACAAATTGCTGCGGTTCGTGATTGGATTAAAGCAGGGGCACCTCACCCTGAAAACGAAGTCGCTGAAGATGATCCCCGGTCGCATTGGTCTTTTCAAACGATCGAGAAGCCGGCTGTTCCGCAGATAGCGGGTGTCACTCATCCGGTCGACGCTTTTCTCGCCGTAAAGCAACAAGAGAAAGGCATCTCCGGTCAACCTTCTCCGGAGCGATCCATTTTGCTTCGCCGGGTTTATCTCGATCTCACAGGATTGGCTCCTACGAGTGGGCAACTGGACGATGATCGTCCCTGGGAACTTATTGTCGACGAGCTTCTGCAAAGCCCTCAGCACGGTGAGCGCTGGGGGCGGCATTGGATGGATGTCTGGCGCTACTCGGATTGGTATGGGCTGGGAAGTCAGCTCCGCTATTCGCAGAAGCATCTCTGGCACTGGCGTGACTGGATCGTAGAGTCGCTCAACGAGGACAAGGGCTACGACCAAATGATTCGTGAAATGCTCGCGGGGGATGAACTCGCTCCAGAGGATCCGGATACCTTGAGGGCGACGGGCTTTCTTGCGAGAAATTACTTCCTGTTTAATCGCACGACCTGGCTCGACAGCACGGTTGAGCACACGGGGAAGGCATTTCTCGGGCTGACTTTTAACTGCGCGAAATGCCACGATCACAAATACGATCCAATCGATTTTGAGGACTATTACCGCTTCCGCGCGATCTTCGAACCTCATCAGGTGAGGCTCGACCCGGTTCGAGGTGTGACTGATTTTGATAAGGGCGGATTGCCTCGTGTTTTTGACGAGCATCTCGATTTGCCGACCTATGTGCATCTCAAGGGGAATCCTGCGAACGAGGACAAGGAGACCGAAATCGTTCCGGCTGTCCCGGGCTTCCTTTCGCAATTTGCATCGAAGATTGAACCGGTTGCTCTGCCGACTTCTGCATTCGCCCCGGGGACGCGTTCGTTTGCGCAGGCGGACCGACTTGTGGAGGCGGCGCAAAAGGTTCAAGTGGCAAAGGCGGCTTTCGTTAAAGCGAGGAAGGCTGTGGCAGAGGCGGAGTCTGTTCCTGATGAGGAGGATGAAGGCGCGGGCCTAGAGACGCTGAAATTGCCGGTCGAAGATGATTTCTCTACCCTGAAGCCTGAGGTTTGGGAACTTCAAGGAAGTGGGCTTGAGTATCGTGATGGGGGACTGGAGCAGGCGGAGTCGAGTCGCGAACCGGGGCGGCTTGTTTCAAAATTACCACTACCGCGGGATTTCGAGATGACTTGTCGATACACCACGACAGGTGGTGCGACTTTCAAGTCAGTCTCGTTTCGTTTTGATTCAAGAGACGAGGGCAAGCATAGCAATCTTATCTACACGAGCGAACACGGTCCGGGCCCCAAGGTTCAAGCGGCATTCACGCGCAGGGGAAAGACCTCGTATCCAGGCGATGGTCGGATCGGCAAGACGGATGCGGTGGGGCGTCCTCAGGAATTGCGTATCGCTGTGCGGGATCGTCTCGCGAATGTCTGGCTCGATGGGGAGTTTGTGCTGGCCTACGAGTTCCCCAACCGGATCGAGGGCGGTCGGTTCTCGCTATCTGCTTTCGATGCGACGGCCCAGTTTCATTCGATTCGCATTGAGCCCCTGCCGAAGGAGCTGAAACTAACCGAGGCAAAAAACCAATCGGCGAAAGAGGTGGAAGAGGGTGGCTCTACTGAGAGAGCGCTTCAACTCGCGGAGCTGGAACTTGCCGCAGTCATCGCGGAAGAGGCATCGGTGAAAGCGACCATAGCGGCCGACAAGGCTCGTTATATCGAGGAGAGGCCAAATGAAGCGGAGGAGCAGACAGCGCTTGAACGGCAGATTGCTGCCCTGAAAGCTCGAGCCGCTCACGACCTGTTTCTCTACGAGGGCGGAGATGCGAAGAAGCAAAAAGCGGCGGTAGCGCTGGAGAAGTCAGCGAAGACGAAGGAGGCTGATTTTAAAAAGGGACAAGGAGCGTATGCCTCTCTCAGGGCGAGCCGGAAATCGCTGGAGACACCGGCCCACAAAGAGCCTGATTACCCGGCGGTTTATCCCAAACAATCCTCTGGTCGCCGAACAATGCTCGCTAATTGGATCGTGTCTCCCGAGAATCCGCTGACGGCCCGCGTCGCGGTGAATCACGTTTGGCTGAGGCATTTCGGCGAACCTCTCGTTGCGACGGTGTCAGATTTCGGGCGACAGGCGCCGGCGCCGATTCACCAAGCGTTGTTGGATTTTCTCGCAGCAGAGTTCATGGAATCGGGTTGGAGCTTTCGTCATCTTCATCGACTCCTTGTGACCTCTGAGACCTATCGGCGGTCCTCGTCGAATGCGGGAGCGCCGTCCGAATCTCTGGAGAAAGATCCTAACAATCTGTTCTACTGGCGAATGAATCCGAGGCGGATGGAATCTCAGGTGGTTCGCGATAGTTTGCTTCAGTTGGCCGGAAAGCTTGATCTCACGATGGGAGGGCCCTCGATGAAATACGAAAAGGCCGGGAATCGGAGGAGCCTCTATTTTACGCATTCACCCGATGCGATTGATCCGTTCCTGAAGACGTTTGATGATGCTGATTTATTGCAATGTTATCGTCGAAGTGAAAGCGTCGTTCCGCAGCAGGCGCTTGCGCTTTCCAATAGCAAACTTGCTCTCGAAAGTTCCCAGGCGATCGCCGAGACTCTGGGGACGGAAGCTCAAACTGAGAAATTCATTGAACTCGCTTTTCGGGCGATTCTTGCGCGTCCTCCCGGTGGGGATGAGATATCGGAGTGCCTTGAGTATCTTGCGGAGCTGAGAGCTTTGTCAGAAAAAGTAGAGGAAACAGATGAGTTTCGTTATCGCAGTCAGTTGGTTCACGCACTGATTAACCACAATGATTTTGTCACGATTCGCTAGATAATTATGAGTGAGCCATTCCAATCCTTTTCCAACTCCGCAATGCGCCGGAGGCATTTTCTTCATCAGGCCGGACTCGGATTTGGCAGCGTCGCTTTGCAGGCGTTACTTCAGCGTGATGGATTTGGCGCTGAGTCCGGGGCGAAGGCTTTTTCTCATTTTGACGGGAAGCCTCAGTTTGCTCCCAAGGCGAAGAATGTGATTTGGCTCTTCATGCGTGGCGGGGTCAGTCACATGGAGAGTTTTGATCCCAAGCCGATGCTAACAAAGTATGGCGGGAAGACGATTGATGAGACGCCGTATGCTTCTGTGCAGGATCCATCGAAGTTGAAAAACGTCCGGGTGGTTGTGGTGAATGATGCCAACGGACAGCAGCGGAATGTGATCTACCCCTTGCAGGTCGGTTCAAAAAAATATGGGCAGAGTGGAACCGAAGTGAGCGATTGGTTTCCTCATATTGGATCCTGTGTCGATGACATTTCGGTGATTCGTTCGATGTACACGACGGATGATAACCATGGTGCTCAGGTTCAGTTTCATTCGGGGAAACATAGGCTTGATCCACCGGCTCCGACGATAGGGGCCTGGGTGAACTACGGGCTGGGATCTCTTAACGATAATCTGCCTCAGTTCGTCACGATGGGGCCCCGGTATTTTGATAAGAAGGATGGCCATTATCTTGGGCCGGCCTATGACTCGGTGAAACTGAAGATCGATCTGGAGAATCCGCTCGAATTTGCGAAGCCCGAAGGTGACCTGACTCGCGAGGAACAAAAACTAGGGTTTGGATTGGTGAACCGTCTTAATCATCTGGCAAAGAATCAGTATCCGAATGATCCTGCGCTGGAGGCCCGGATCAAATCCTACGAGCTCGGCTATCGCATGCAAACGGCGGTGCCGGATGTGATCAATTTTGATAGCGAGTCCGAAGAAACAAAAAAACTGTATGGGCTGGATCACAAAGAGACGAAGCCGTTCGGTGAGCAGTTACTGGCGGCGCGTCGCCTCACAGAGCGCGGGGTTCGCTTTGTTCAGATCATGCACGGAGATGGAGCTGCTGGCGCGTGGGATCAGCATTCGGGGCTGAAGAAGATGCACTCGAAGTTGGCAGGGCAGGTTGATAAACCGGTTGCGGGTTTGTTAAAGGACCTGAAGCAGCGCGGGCAACTCGATGACACGATTGTCGTATTCGCGACTGAGTTTGGACGGACTCCCGGAACGCAGGGAAGCGATGGTCGGGACCATCATCCTTTTGGCTTCAGTGTCTGGATGGCCGGCGGAGGAATCAAAGGAGGCGTTGTTCATGGTGCGACGGATGAACTCGGGTTTCACGCGGTGGAGAGTCCGCATTATGTGACGGATGTGCACGCGACGATTTTGCACCAGTTAGGGCTACATTCTCATCATCTTGAGGTTCCCGGGCACAAGCGACTGGATATTGATTTTGGAAGTCCGATAAAAGAGATCATTGCGTGACGGGGCGGTCTTTAATTTGGTGGGTTAGGGCTGCGTGCTCTCTCTTTTCGAGGGTTTTAGCATCACAGAGCATGCGACCGCTCCCGCGGGAAGCGGCTACAACGCTGGCGTGTATTTCTGTAGGCGATGGCCTCGACTTCGCTCTTCGCCCCCTCGAAGATCAAAGGCCATGCGACCGAGCGCACGGGATTTCGTTCGGATCGATTACGAGGTGGCGAATCGTCTCGCGCTTCCAGGTGTAGGTGATGTGAACGTTACCATCGCTCGTCTGTATGATGGCTGGATAGGAGAATTCGTCTTCGCCGTCCTCTAACGTCATGATCGGATTCCAGACGTCACCGTCCTTTGAAATCGCAAGATTGAGCATGCCGCGGCTTCCTTTGAAGCCTTTCTTCCGCACGGTGTGATTGTAGATCACGAGATGCCGTCCGTCTTTTAAAGTACCCGCATCCGTTCCCGAGTTGGGATTCGGTAGGTTCGTAGCGCTGAGCTCGGCCCATGATTTTCCGCCATCATTCGACCATCCTTGCACGAGGACTCCTTCCTTGCTGCGACAGAGAATCTGCAGACGATTGTCGGGATGGATCAAAAGGCTGGGTTGGATTGCATTGTAACGAGAGGCGTCATTGATAGGGCCAATCACTTCCCATGATTTTCCAAAGTCACGCGTGACTTCGAAGTGGACCCTCCAGCCGTCATGTTCGGTGCTGCTCGGGCAAAGGATGGCGCCGTCGGCGAGTTGGATTGGTTTGTTCTTCACGGGTCCGAGAAGGTTGGGATTACCGGTTCCCAGTTTTTTATCCTGACCAAGACGCCAGGGCTTCGACCAGGTCTTTCCTCCGTCTTCTGAGGTCGTGAGCATTCCCCACCAATGGCTTGCGCGACCGACTTCGGGATCAACGACTTTGTAGAAAAGCATGAGGGGCCCGTCAGTGGGTTGAAACAAAACCGGATTTCCGGTGCGGTGATCTTCGCTTTCGCCTTCGGTGCCGTCGACGACTTCGAGTGGTTTGGTCCACTTGCCTTCGACCTGACGGGATAGCCAGATGGAGTTGTCGATGTGCGGTTCATTCGTTCCGCCAAACCATGCGGTGACGAGTCCGTTTGGCGTTTCAACAATCGTTGATGAATGGCAGGAGGGTGTGGGGCCTTCACCCACTTTGTAAATAAATTCGGCGGCGATGATGGCAGGGGTGTCTGCCTTTGCGAGAGGAGGAAGGGCAACCATACCGTCTTTCTCACGGGTCCAGATGGGGCCTCCCTTGTAGATTTCTCCGACGGGGTAGAGTTCACTCGGGGTGGTCGCGGAATCCATCATTGCACCCAGTTTTACGACGATGTCAGGATATTGCGCTGCGAGGTCATTCGCTTCACCAATGTCAGCATCGAGATCGTAGAGTTCGATTCGGCGCTCGTTGCGACCGGAGCGAATCGCTTTCCAGTTTTTCCATCGCACTGCCTGATCGTAGTAGCGCCGGCAGTGTCCATAGTCCCAGTAGAGGTAGTTGCGTTCGGCGGCAATTTTTCCTCCCTTGAGTGCGTCGATGACGGATAGGCCGTCGGTATCTGCCGGGGCGGTTCCCCCTGCTAGTTCGGCAAAAGTCGGCATCATGTCCTGAAAGGCGACGACTTCATCTGAGGTGGTTCCCTCCGGAATAGCCCCCGGCCACCGTGCAATGAAAGGAACGCGAATGCCACCCTCGGTCAGGTCACGTTTGAAGCCACGAAGTGGGCCGCTCGTGTTGAAGCGTTTCGCGACGGTGGAGTGACCGCCATTGTCGCTCGTGAAGATGATGAGGGTGTTTTTACCGAGACCGAGTTGATCCACTTGAGCCACGATTCGTCCGACATCCCGATCCAGGCGATGCACCATTGCCGCGTATTTTTTTGCCTTCTCCTCCCACTCCCGATCGGTGTAGGGGTGTGTCGAAGGAATCGCGAGTCCATCCTTATCCTCTTCTTTCGAAGAGAAGTGGGGAAGGGTGTAGGCGGCATAGAAGAAGAAGGGCTTGTCCTTCGATTCACGAATGAAATCGAGGGCGCCTTCTGTCATGATGTCGTGGCTGTAGTGGGATCGGAGCGCGGTGTTGTTTGCGAACTCGACTCGCCCTTCGTCGTCATCGAGATATTCGGGCCAGTAGTAGTGCGCGTGGTCCTGGTTTTGATAGCCGAGCCAACTATCGAACCCCTGGTTGGTCGCGCGTCCGGCGGTGTTGGCATCACCCAATGACCATTTTCCGATTCCTCCACACCGGTAACCGGCATCCCCCAGCACTTCGGCTACGGTAATGTCTTCGTCTTCAAGGTAGGTGGGATAATGCGGCACGTTGTCGCGGGCTACAGTGTGACCTGCATGGAGACCTGTCATGAGCACACTGCGTGAGGGCGTGCAAACTGAGCCTCCGGCATAGGCTTGTGTAAAACGAATGCCTTCGCGGGCGAGCCGATCAATATTCGGGGTTTCGATCAGCTCCTGCCCGTAGCAGCCGAGATCGCCGTAGCCAAGATCATCGGCCATGATGAAGATGAGGTTCGGCGGTCTTTCCTCGGCTGATAACTGAGCGAGTGCCGCGACGAAGAGTGAACAGATGATAGCAAAGTGTTTCATAGTCATTCAGTTTTCAAAAGCGTGGGCCGATTCATCCACCTCAGATTCCCATTGGGCCAATCCTTCGAGGAGTTCTTTGACAAGGTCGGGCTTGGCGCCGGCAAGATTGGTAGTTTCTCCGATGTCTTTCTCGAGATGGTAAAGTTCAACTGGCTGTCTGCCTCGTTGGACGAGTTTCCATGGTCCCCGGCGAACTGCCTTGTCTGCTCGCATCCGCCAATAGATCGTTCGGTTGGCCACGGATTCTCCGGAAAAGAGGAACTTAGTCAAATTGAGTCCATCGAGATTTTTTGTTGTGGTAGGGGGGATTCCGGCGAGTTCAGCGAAGGTGGAAAAGAGGTCAAACGTCATGATGAGCTCATTATTGACCGCAGGGTCAATTTTTCCCGGCCAGGAAAAGATGGCGGGAACACGATGCCCCCCTTCGTAAAGAGTCGCTTTTTGCCCGCGCAGGGGACCCATGTTGGAAATGTTTTTGAATCCTCCGGCGTAGTCCCGATAGCCTCCGTTGTCGGAAGTGAAAATGACGAGGGTATTCTCTGATAGACCGGCTTTCTGTAATGCAGAAACGATTTCTCCGACGCTTTGATCGAGGCTCTCAATCATGGCGGTGACGTGAGGGCTGACGTTTGTTCGATCCGGAATGATTCCCCATTTGTCTTTCAGGTAATTCGCTCCCACTTCCCGGTGAGGCGGGTCTTCCGGACCCTGCCATGGGAAGTGAATCGCGAGATGCGGGACGTAGAGAAAGAAGGGCTCTTCGGAGTGCCGTTCAATAAAGTCGATGCTGTCTTGAGTAATGAGGTCGGTCGTGTAGCCCTCTTTTTCTGCTCTGAGTGCTTGGTTCTCCCACCAGTCGGCGTTGCCGGAGCGATCAACACGGGTGTGAAAATCGCCATCTCCGGAGACCAGTCCCCGGAACTCGTCGAACCCCTGTTGGGTGGGAAGATAAGGTTCCTCGTAGCCGAGATGCCACTTCCCAAACATGCCCGTGGCATAGCCGTTTTTTCCAAGAAGCTCCGCAATCGTCAGTGCCTTCTGTGGAAGACCGGCTTCCTTGGTTGCTCCGCTGAGAGCGCTTTCGAAGCGGCGGCCAAATCGACTTTGATACATTCCTGTGAGCGTTGCCGCCCGAGTCGGCGAGCACATTGGCCCATTCGTATGGAAGTCGGTGAGGCGCAGTCCGCCGGTTGCGAGCTTGTCTATATTGGGGGTGCGGCTCGTCGTTGATCCGTAACACCCGACATCACCGTAGCCGAGATCATCTGCCATGATCAAAACGATGTTGGGTCGCTGATCCGCTGACTTCGCAGAAATACTAATTGCTGCGAGCAGGGCTAGAAGGGCAGGGATACGGAGACTCATCGTTCGCTGAGAATTACGGTTTGCTGAGAGCGTCATCAATATCATCGAGCGAAATTTTCAGCACTTCCATGGTTTGCTTGGCACCGGAAAAGGCGACTATGAGATGACCGTCGTGTTCGATGAGATGGGGATAATCGATATGGCGACCTCCGACGAGGAAAAACAGATGGGTGAAAACAAGTCCATCAGTACTGATCGCGAGGGTAAGCGGATCACGGCGCTTGGGATTCGAATTCGAGACGAGCGCGTAGTATCCTCGTGAAGTTCGGAGCACGTAAAACTTGCTCGTCGCGTCGGGGAAATCGGTGCGGGTGATTTCGCTCCAACTCCGTCCGTTGTCTGTCGAAAAGGTTCGTAGTAAACGTCCAGAGCGTCCGTTATCCCGAATCAGACCGACCAGGTTTTTGCCATCCGGCAGCACATACCAGTATGGCTCTTCGGGGCGTCCGTCGCCGTTGTAGCTCGCCATCGGAAGGACTTTCCAGTCATTGAAGCTTTTGTCTCCACCGATCATGACAGACACCTGTCTTTTTCCATCGCGTCGGGTCATCATCCACTGATCACTGTCCGGCAGTTTTTTGGGTGGAAAATTGTTCATTGAGTCATTTCGCACCTGGCCGTGAGGCTGCCATTTACCAGCGGAGTCATCCCAGCGGAATGCTTCGAGGCTGAGCCCGTCTCCCGCGTAACCGGGTGCGTCGAAGTGAGTGGCCAGTGCCAGTAATTCACCGTCACGCTGCCACAATCCACGCGCAATCCATCCGTAACCCTCTTTTTGTGGCGGCCCGGAAAGATCACCTGGTGAGCTCCAGTTAACGCCATCTTTGCTGGTAGCGTACGACACTCGCGTATTGGCGAGATCGTGATGGGGCACGACGTTACGATGTTTCTCAGCGCTGACATTCTTGATCGGACCGCCGGGGCCGTCGCTCCACATCGCCCAGTAACGACCCTTGTGATGGGCGAGGTAGGCGTGTTGATGAACCTTAGTTCCAGCCTCGTTGCGAACGTCGCTGAGCACCGCATGCTGCGAAGGGAGTCGAGGGAGGTTTTTGAAATCGATCGCGCCGGGATCGGACGGGAGTGACTCGCAAGCGAGCATGCGTGGCGACGTGGGATTGCTCACAGGATGTGGCGATTCGCTTGCTTTGGCTGAGATCCCTAAATTAGTCAATGAGATCGGTATTAGAACGAGTTTCAGGATGGAACGGCAAAATTGGTTAGTCATAGGTTAGGAATCTTACGTTTTGGCTCAGCTCCAGATGATCACTCTCGATAGAGTGTTTAGTCTGCATTCTGTAGCCGAGCTTATTAGATTGATTTCTAATTGGCAAAGAAGGAGTCACTGGATTGATGGACGCGCTTAGGGAGACAAAGCGCTTGAGCAATGCCCGAGTCAGTCGTTTTTTTCCGCATGTGTCGGCCCCTGTATTCCCATTGTCTTTTAGCGTTGGCATTTGGCTTTTCTCTATTCGGCTTCTCGTTTCTGCTGCACGCCGCCGAAAGCGAACCTCCCAACATCGTATTCATCCTTGCGGACGATCTTGGCTACGGCGATCTCGGCTGCTACGGGGCTGATGATATCTCGACGCCTCATCTTGATCAGCTCGCCAGGGAGGGAATGCGATTCACCGATTTCTATGCCAATGGTGCTGTTTGCTCGCCTACTCGAATGGCTTTTCTAACAGGGCAATATCAGCAGCGCTTCGGAATGGACAATGCACTCACTTATCAGGAACTGGGGCGTGGATTGCCGGTTCCGGGCGAAACGCTTGCAAATCGCCTCAAGTCAGCCGGCTACGTGACAGGGCTCTCGGGGAAGTGGCATGTCGGATATGATCGCGGGCGTCAGCCACTTCAGCAGGGCTTTGATCATTTCTTCGGACTTCTCGGGGGGAATCATCATTACTTTGAGCACATGGACCGCATCGGGGTTCCTGATCTTTGGTTTGGCAATGAAGCGATTGATCGGGAAGGCTATTCGACTGACTTGATCACCAACGATGCTCTGGCATTTATTAAGAAAAATCAGTCTCATCCCTTCTTTTTGTATCTCTCTCATGCCGCACCGCACTTTCCGTGGCAGGGGCCTGATGATGCGGAAAGGCTCGTCGAGCCCAAGAAGAAGTCATGGCAAACAGGAGATCGCGAAACTTACATCGCGATGGTTGAGCGAATGGATGAAGGAATAGGGGAGGTTCTGGCACTGCTCGATTCTCTTGATTTGAAAAAGCGGACTCTCGTGGTGTTTACTTCAGACAACGGAGGTTCCACCTACTCACGAAATGCGCCTCTGCAGGGAGGCAAGTCCTCACTTTGGGAGGGAGGGATTCGGGTTCCCTGTATTGCGAGATGGCCTCGCAAAATCGAGCCGCGAGCCGTCTCTGGTCAGTTGGGGATTACGATGGATTGGACGGCTACTTTTCTCGGGCTTGCGGGAGAGGACGCAGTGCAGGAGGATGCCGATGGAATCGATTTGCTGCCGACTCTCACCGGTGAGCGGGAAGAGGTTGAGCGAACGCTTTTCTGGCGGCGCAAAATAGGGCCGAGGCGAAAAGGCTTTGAAGAGGGGCGTTCGGTAAGGCGGGGGAAGTGGAAGTTGACGGAGTCTGCCGAAAGTGGGCTGGCGCTTTTTGATTTGGATTCAGACAGTGGCGAAACGACTAATCTCGTAGATCAACACGAAGCGCTCGTCAGTGAACTCAGTGCTTTGCTCGACAAGTGGGAGGAAGAGGTCGACCGATCCCATGCCGCGGCAGCTCGTTGAGCCTGAGAGCATAAAACACTTGATGGCGGGGTTGAGCTGGGCACTGGTTAGATAATGAATCGACTCGTCAGAATCCTGTTAGGTATTACTCTCGTAACCGCATCTATATTTGATGTGCGAGGAGAATCAGAGGCGGTGTCCGTTTTAACGGTGGGGAATAGCTTTGCCGACAACGCCCTCAATTTTCTTCCCGCTTTGGCGGAAGAGGCGAACCGACCGCTAATTGCGGTGCGCGCCAATTTGGGAGGGTGTACCTTCGAAAGGCATTGGAATCACGTTGCCGCTTACGAAAAGGATCCGACCAGTAAAGACGGCTCACCTTATCTCAAGGGAACAAAGTCGCTTGATCATTTACTCAGAAGTCGTGAGTGGGATTTCGTGACAATGCAGCAGGTGAGCTATTTGAGTCATGATCTGAAGACTTATCAGCCCTACGCTGATAACCTATATCACTACATAAAGGAGCGTGCTCCGAAAGCGACGATTCTCGTGCATCAGATTTGGGCCTACCGGTTGGACGACCCTCGCTTTGTTCCCGCGAATGACGGTGTCGAGCCACATACCCATGAAGAGATGTATGAGCAGGTGCGTGCGGCTTATCATACCTTTGCGAAGAAATGGGACCTTGGAATTCTTCCCAGCGGAGATGCGATGTTTGTCGCGGATACGGATCCAAAATGGGGATACAAGCCGGAGACCGCATTTGACTTCAAAGCGGCAAAGTCGCCGCTCCTTCCTAATCAGGACCATTCTCTGCATACGGGCTGGTTTTGGAAGAAGCAGGGCGAAGAGTGCTTTCTCAAACTGGATGGTCACCACGCCAATCGAGCGGGTGAATACCTGCTCGGTTGCGTTTGGTTTGAGAAACTGTTTGGCGAATCGGTTCTCGATAATGCCTTTGTTCCTGAAGGGATGGATCCCGGCTATGCCGCCTTTCTTCGAAAAACGTCTCATGCGGTGGTGTCGGCCCAATAGCGCGAATATCCTGATTGAGTGATAAAGCGTTCCTGAGGGAGGATGATGATATATTTGCCGTACAGGTTTATCGACCGAGAGTGCAGCTGAATGGAAAAGACCGATATAGAGGGCCGCGCCGAACTCGAGATTCTGGTGAACGATTTTTATTCGAGAGTAAGGGACGATTTGCTCATTGGCCCGGTCTTTGACGAGGTTGCCAAAGTCGACTGGACCTCTCACATCCCCAAAATTGTCGACTTCTGGGAGACTGTTCTGTTTAGGCGCGGCGCTTATCGCGGCAGCCCGCTGCATCCGCATTTGGCGCTCAGCGAGAAAACGGAGATGACCCGCGAACGCTTTGAGCGTTGGCTGGAGTTGTTTGACGAAACGATCTACAGTCGCTTTGCAGGTGAGCGCTCAGAACATTTGAAGCGCATTGCGGCGGACATGGGAGAAGTGATGCTATCGACGGATAGCGGAGTATTCAAAAGGACTGGGTGTCTGAATATCATTCATTTCTGATTGAGATTGTGTTTGAGTAAGGTGACCTATCAATCGGTATGATAAGCAAATGGACCGGAGATCGCAGCGCACAAACTCAGGTCTTTGCGATGTTTTCTCCCGCTGCTTTTTTCTGTCGATTGATTTTTCTGACATTGGCCGGCGCTGCGGTGATGAGCAAAGCGGTTGCGGTTGAGAGTGTATCGTTAGAGCATTTTAGAAGTAGCAGCACCGAGGTCCTGACAGAAGGGCTTCCTGATGGATCACTTCAGATTGATTTGGCAGCGGGATTTAAGGGCTCACCCGGCGCAATTGTTTTGCCTTCCTCAGGAAAAGCCTGGGACTTTTCGAGGTTCAGCCGGATTGAAGCGGTCATTCAAAATACCGGAGATCATCCTATTCCAGTTTCCCTGCGCATTGATAATCAAGGCCATTGGAGAGACGCCCCGTGGAGCACTGAATCAGTGAGGCTTCAGCCCGGGCAGACGTCAACTGTCGTGGTGTTTTTTGGACGTTCGCATGGGATGAAACCTTCTTTCGCGTTGGATCGTTCCGAGGTGACTCAGTTGTTGTTCTTTGCTCCGGGTGCTGAGCAAAGCCGGCGTTTTGTTGTGAAATCGATTGGCGCGCTCGGTGATCCCGATGAGACGCCTGAGACATGGATGACTAGCGAGAGCGCGATGGCAGCAAATAGACTGATGCTGTCGAAAGAGTTGCCATTAATATCTTCTTCACAGCTTACCGGATATGGTGGCGCTTCGATCACAGGGACGGAGTCCGGGGATAAGCTCAAGATTCAATTCACTGCTGAAGGGCAGGTTGCCAAATTCCGGGCCCTTCAAGCAAAGTGGGATTTAAGCGATGCTAATGCTGTGGAGGTCGCGCTCGGCAACACAGGGCAGGATACGATTTGGCCTCAGATTCATATCGATAATGGTCTGACCTCTTCCTATGGAGCAAGTCAAGAAGTTCACGCTGCGGCTGGCGAGAAAGTATTGATTCAGATTCCCTTCGGCTCTCAGATTCCGTGGCGGCCACTAATAACGGGAGACGGGAGCAGATTACCTATTGGTCATGAGGCACCGGACTGGCAAAGTAAGAAAGTCACCGCGATCAGTTTCCATGGCTTGCCGGGCAAGGGGGAGGTTCAATTATTTGAGATCAGTCGCATCGAAGCGGTTGTAGCGACTGCGACGTTTCCGGAATGGGTGGGAAAACGACCACCTGTGGAAGGCGACTGGGTTCAGACGTTGAGCGAGGAATTCGATGCGGCGGACCTCAACGAGTCCGTCTGGAATACCGGGGCGGTCAATCACTGGGATAAGCGCTCGGGATTCAGTCGCAAAAATGTTACCGTTTCTGACGGAGTCGCCCGCCTTCGTTTCGAGCAACGGAGTTCAAGGCATAACGATGATCCTGAAGGCGGGGAAAAGGCGTATACGACTGGCTTCCTCGATACCTTTGGCAAGTGGACGCAACGTTACGGGTATTTCGAGGCAAGGATGAAGTTGCCTAAAGCGCCAGGGCTCTGGCCTGCGTTTTGGATGATGCCGGATCGAGGTCCTTCAACCGCTCCGAGATGGAAAAGAGAGCAGACCACTAGTGGTGGCATGGAGTTTGATATCATGGAGCATCTCTCCGGTTGGGGGCCATACCAGTACAACGTGGCTTTTCACTGGGACGGATACGGAGAAAAGCATCTTCAGGCCGGAACCTCGGATATCTATTTTCAAAGCGACGACGAGGGCTTTTTTACGACTGGATTGCTATGGCTACCTGAACTGGCAGTCTACTATTGCAATGGAGCCGAAGTGGGAAGATGGGAGTCTGATCGCATTTCTGATGTCCCTTCGATCCCCGAATGCGCCACGGTATTCGCAATCGAATGATTGAAGTTTCCACGGCTAAACTGTATCGAATATTCAGATGATGAAATCCCATTTTTGCCCCTGCGCCTCTCTCGTTCTCTTGGTTTGGTTGGTGCTCTTGCCGGCGCTTCGCGCAGAGAAGTCAAAAGCCGATTCGGCTTTGTTCGAGAAAACGAAGCTTGTGTATGAAGATGATTTCGACGGGGAGTTGAATTTGGACTTCTGGGAGATTAGACAAAACAGCACCTGGAAAATTGAAGATGGAATTCTGAAGGGCAGTCAGTCTTCGAAAGCGTTTCAGGCAAAGAAGATTGCCGCTGGCGACAAGGCTCATGCCGGTTTCAAACCGGTGATTTGGCTGAAGCAGGTGCCTGAGAATTTTGTGTGCGAGATGCGGGTTCGATACAGTGCTGAAAAACCTCATGCAAAATTTCCTCTTTTTGATGTGGGGCATCATATTCATACTTTTCACCTCGGTGAGAAGATGACCTCTTTGACGATTTTGAAAGACAAGGCGAAGATGAAAGTGGAAGCGCCGCTCATGCCACTGAACGAATGGGCTGATGTCACCATTGCGCTCAAGAAGGGCGTGATTCACTTTTCGGTAAATGGCAAAAAGCACGTATTTGAGAGCGAATATATTGATATGACCGGACACAGCCAGATTGATTTCAAAGGAATCGACCTCGGAACCTGCGACATCGATCACATCAAGATATGGGCAGGACAGTGATTAAATTTTCAACCTGTTTGAAGATTACTTGTCGCCTTGACTTCACTGGTCAATATCCACGTGGCACTAACGTGCTTTGCTACGCAACCCTTGAAGAGTTCGAAATTACTTTTTGAGTGCAAGGAGCAGTGACTCTCTCCCAGGTGCCAAGTCAGCGAAATAGGCCTGAAAAACGGAGGGGCAAGTGACAAAAACTCCCCTTTGTGATGGCGTTTATCCTACTCTACTATCCGCGCAATGGCTGACTCCTATCGACACACCAAAATTATTGCAACCCTCGGACCTGCAACGGACTCCAAGGAAATGCTCTCGAAGCTGATTCAGGAAGGGGTTGATATCCTTCGTCTCAATATGGCTCACGCCTCGCACAAGTGGGTTGAAGATGCGATGTGGCACATCCGCGAAGCCTCAACTGAAGTGGATAGGCATGTCGCAGTGATGATGGACGTGAAAGGTCCCGAGATTCGGACAGGAGAAGTCGAATCTCCCATAGAGCTGGCGGTCGGAGACGTCATCGAGTTTTTCACGAAACGCGGAAAGCCCAGCGGCGATGTGCCGGCGGTGACGGTGAACTACACCGGACTTCCTGGGGAGGTAAAGGCCGGGGACGTGGTGCTCGTTGATAGCGGTTTAATCCAGTTGAAAGTGATTGATAGTGAGTCAGCTAAGATACGTTTTGAAGTGCTTACTGCAGGAAGTCTCGGCTCACGTCGGCATATCAATCTTCCGGGTATTCAGGTGGATCTCCCTGCGCTCACGGAAAAGGATGAGAATGATCTCCGGGCCGGAGTGTCGGCGGGAATCGATTTTGTCGCCCTTTCATTCGTGCGGGAGGCGGAGGATGTGGGAACGCTTCGCAAGTTCCTGGATGAGCTTGGTTCAAAGGCCCGTATCATTGCTAAAATCGAAGATCAGGCCGGAGTGCGTAACATGAAGGCAATCGTCTGTGAGGCCGACGGGATCATGGTGGCTCGCGGTGACCTCGGGGTGGAGATCGATTATCACAAGCTTCCGCTCGTTCAGTCAGAATTGATTCAAGCCTGTCAGGCGGAAGGTAAGCCGGTCATTGTAGCAACACACATGCTGGAGTCGATGATCAGTTCGCCGATGCCGACGCGGGCTGAGGTTTCGGACGTCTCCCATGCGGTTCGCGAGCAGGCCGATGCGGTGATGCTTTCAGGCGAAACCACGACCGGTGCCTACCCGCTCGAGTCGGTTCAAGTTTTCAAAAACATTATCGAGAGCATTGAGCCCTCAGTGAATCGCCCATTGAACGAGACCATCGTCTTGAAAACTCCCAAGGCAAAGATGCTTCGGTCGGCGGCCTTGCTTTCTCGAGACCTCGGTGAATCGGGAATCATTGTCTTCACGAGAAGTGGTTTTCTTCCCTACGTGCTTGGAGCGTTGAGACCGTTTGGTGTTCCCATTTTTGCCTTTACCGATGAGGAGCCGCTTTTTCGTCAGTTGATGCTGCCCTGGGGAGTGGAACCTTTCCTGATTGAATTTGCTGACGATCCTGAAGTGACAATTCAGACGTCGATGAAGGTGCTCGCCGAGAAAGGCTGGACCAAAAACGGTCAATGGCTCGTCGTGATTACCAATGCTCTCGCGAGTGACCAAATTATCGATACACTGCAGCTTCGACAGGTTGAGGTGTAGGGGCCGCCGCCTAGATTCCCTCGCGTTTCTTGGCGATGTGATATTAGCTTCAGAGTAATCTGGCGGCTACCCCTCTCCAGGGGCGCCAGTTTTCGGCAAGTGACTCCAGTTCTCTCGCGGTCGGACGAGCGTTGAGTTCGAGGAGGACGCGCGCGGACTCCTGCAAGGCGAGGTCTCCGGTGGCAAATGCGTCGGCGCGCCCGAGAGCGAATTTGAGATAGATGTCGGCAGTCCATTGCCCAACACCAAGGACTGCGGTAAGAGCGCGAGTCACTTCCTCATCACTCATTTTCGGAAACTGCCGGTAGGGGAGATTCGCTTCAGCAAGGGCGCGTGCGTAGCGGACTTTTTGACGGGACATGCCAGCGGGTCGCAAATCATCATCACTGAGCTCCATCAGTGTCGCTGAATCGTAGGCTCCGACCGCTTTCATTCGCACTTTAATCGAGTTGGCCGAGGCGACCGAAAGTTGCTGGCTGATGATGGCATCAAGAACGGTAGCAAATCCCTGCGGACGAAGGCGCAGAGGAAGCGGTCCCGTTTCTTTTCAGGCGGCAGCAAATCGCGGCTCGATCCTGGCGAGATACCTCATTCCCCGATCCAGATCGGCTTCGGATTTGATGATAGTTGTTTTGGACGGCACGAGGTTGAGGAGGGGCCGATTTTTACGAAGCCGGGGCGAGATGTTCATCAAACCAATCGGCGAACTTCGGCAGATCAAAAATCATCGCAATCCAGCCGTGGCCTTTGCCTTCGCGTATTTGCAAATCAATCCGGTTACCGAGCTGGAGTTCTTTCGCCCTTTCCAGAAAGCGCAGTGATTGATCGAGGGGAACAAGCGTGTCTGCGTCACCGTGAATAATACGAACCGGGGCAAGGCCATTTTCCAGTTGGTGAATAGGGGAAAGCGCATGTGCTAATTCTTTCCATTCGGACATGTCGGCCTTCGCGATCCGCTTGCGGTCACCCTTTTTTGGAGTGAATCCAAAGCCTGCGACATAACTCGTGGGCGGTCCGCCGTCTCCGGGATTCTGAGTCGACGGGCCGAGGTCAACCAGATCGGTAACAGGAAAAAAGACGGCGGCGGCCTGAACCGCACTCGATTCGAGATCGATAGCATCGTCGCTATCTGTCGGGGGTGCCTTGCCTGCTCCGGCAGCTATCATGAGAGAAAGGTGACCTCCAGAGCTGCTACCCGCGATACCGATGCTATCTTTATCGATGTCAAAATTGGCGGAGTGAAATCGAATATGGCGAACGGCATGATGAACGTCTTCGACGATTTCAGTGATAGTAGCCTTGGGTTGCGAGAGATGTCTCACCGCAAAAACGGTGTATCCCCGACGGAGGATGGGGGCAACCAGCCAACGGCGAAAGGGGCCCTGGTCTGATCTCCAGCTCCCGCTAACAAGTACGATAACCGCGGCACCGTTCGGCTCTCGGGGCACGATAACGTCGTATCTGAGCTCGGTTCCGTTTCGGTTCGTGTAGCCGACCGTGGATTCCTGTTTCACGGGCGGGTGAAAGTAGATCCAAAGTGCCGCGGCGATGAGGGAGAAGGCCAGCGCCGTATAGAGTAGTATTTTCAGGATCCGTCGGCGCATATTTTGTATCAGTGGGTGATTGAGTCGTGTCGCCGCTTGCCGGCGTGAACGGAGTTTACGGTGGATCGCTACTCGATTGCGGGGAATGAGCCACCTGAATATTTGGCGATTTGAGCCATGTCGCTCTGCGCTTTTGACGTCATCGAATTGGTAAGCCTCAACGGCTGAGGTTGTCCCGCAATAGGCACAGGAATGTCTCTCGTATTGATAAAAACAGTGTGAATCGTCGCATCCGTTTCCTCGTTTAATCCAAGAACAAGATCGTGGAGATCTTTGTTACCGAGGTCTGATGGTTGTCCGTCACTAAGGAGGTAAACGGTATCGACTGCGTTTCGGGGAATGATGCTCTCAAAGGCATACTCTAACGCTTCCACCATCGGTGTTGTTCCTTTCGGGGGCATCTCTTCAATGAACTAAACACTCCTCTCGCGAAATTTCTCATCAGCGATTCCAAAGTCCTTTCCGGGGAAACGGGTTTTTGGAAAGGTGAGAATCCCAATCTCATAGGCTTCGCTCAGGCTTTGGATAATTCCGGTCATTTCCGAGCGAAGGACAACAATGCGATCATAGGAATACATGCTTCCGCTGGTATCGAGGATGAAGAGGATCCTCTTACCTACGATATTGCGTCCATAAAATGAGGCGGCGAAATCGCTGCCAGCCCCAAGTAGCGCAGCTAGTTTTTGCCTTTGGTAGTTAAAGGAACGTGTTGAGAGCATCTCCGGCTGGAAGGCTTCTCGATTATTTCTCCACCACTCGATCCAGTCATCCTGGTCGGTCCAGTGCTTCTCTCCGGTGAGGCGAAGGAGGGAGTCGCGAGCTTCATAGGTGAGGAGAGGATCGGGAAGGAGAAGAATTAATTCGGGAATGGCAGTGGTGGCTGGAATAGTTCCGAGAGCCTTCGCAGCGGCACGACGCGTGCCATGGAACGCTTCTTCATCTTTCATCAAATCGACCAATGCTTTGATGTAGCCTTCCGAAATAGCGTCTGCTCCGAGTTGGGAGACCCCGTGGATCGCTAGTGCCTGAAGTCGGGGGGAACCGGTTTCTTTGATTAAGTGAAGCAGAAAAATACGGGAGTCGGGATCGCCCTGGCCGATGTAGGCTTCGAGGATGTGCTTGGAAATCTCTCTTGCTGACGTAGCGGCTTCTTTGACGGCAACTCGTGCGTCACTGTTTTTAAGTCCTGACAAAACCGCTATCGCTTCTTTTTTTAGGGACGGCACGGCCTTTTTATCGTTCAGCAAAGCGATCAGATAAGTGGCCGTATCGAGATGGTCGTGATCGGCGAATAACCGTAGGAATTCTCGTTTGGAGGGAATGGTCGGCGCGCTGTTTAGCTCTTGCTTGAGGTCATCAAAAGTTGGCTGAGGAATGGTCTGTTCCTGAGCCGATGAAAAGGTGGGGTAAAACCCCGCAAGCAGTGTGATAACGAGAATAACGAAGACGCGTTTCATTTAGTTAGTAGAAGAGAGAACAGGGGGAAAGGCAAGTGTTCGCGCCTGGTATACCTATTTTGATCGCTATTCCGACGAGAGAGAGAAGTGAGCGAGTGTTCGTGGGAAGGTTACCGTTCTAGTCGAGAGATTGAGGTAAGACTAATTCTTCCGCTGAGCGCGCGAGAAACGGGGGGATTGTCAGAAGTTGGATGTTTCCCGCAATGTTGTGGAGTTTCCAGAGACGGTCGGTTGAGTCTTCATCGACTTCGGCGCTGAAGAATTGCCCTCCGGTTGAAGTCAGGTCAAAAGACTTGCTGTCATCGGGGCCTAGTAGCTGACTTCCTGCTGCGGTTTTCGTGCTGGCGTAGAGCCCGATCTTAGTGGTTCCTTTGGGAACGAAAAAGTAGAGTGACCATCGTCCCGTCATTTGATGGGGATGTTCATCCGCTGCCATTTTCCAACTCATGGGGGTGCCTGTCGGCCAGTTGACACTTGTCGAGTCGCGGCCGTCATCGAGATCGATTCGGTAGGTTCCGGGGGTGGGGCAGGTGAGGGTGATGGTTCGTGCCTCCCCATCAGGAGGCACGGTGTTGTCTTCAGTGATGAGCGTCTCCAGTTCACCGGTTTCACTGGCGCCACCGAGTTTCCACAGAGATACTTTTACGTTGCCACGATCTCGGTAGTGTTCAATCAGTCCTCCTGTAATGGTCAACTCTCTCTCGACAGGGGCTTCATCTCCGACCACCGTGTAAAATGATCGGCTGCCTCTGCCTGATGCCGCGGATCCCGGTCGCGATTCACTCTTTAGACCGGGATACAAGTCGAGGACTGACGTAAGATTCTCGGAGGGAAATAATTGGGGGGTGAATCCCAGTTCGACGGGTTCGAAATTAACGATACCAGCGGCGAGGAATTCGTTAATTTCCGCAGTCGTGAATGGTTTGCTTGATTTCCAGGGATTCTCATTTTCCGGAATTCTCCAGAAAACTGTCTCGCTCTCAGTCTCGGGGAAATGAACGCTGCGATCCCGGTTCGCGATGTCCCGCCAGTGCGCGTAGCTGTGAACCATGAAGGTGTTTCGAATCCGAAAACTGTATTGCAGGAGTGATTCGAATTTCTCCTGTCGATCCGGCCCTTTTGACCTGTGGTAGGTGTCGTATAGCTCAGCATAGTGGGTGTAGAGAATGAGTTCGTTGATGCGTTTCGTGACAAGGTTGTCTCCGGCGGCTGTCCTGGTTGCTTTTTCGAGGCTTCGATACATCCGCGCAAGGAGGTCGTTGAAGACCAGTCGCGCGCTTTCGTTCGACCCATCAATGAGGGTGAAGAAAGTGCGCATTTCCTCAGAGGCAGGGCCGAATGCCTTTTCGAGAAAATCGGTCGTGATCGCTTCACTATTCTGCGCTTCATCCACATCCCAGAGCACGCGTGAGGCGAGGTAGTAGCCGAGCCCATTGCATCCCCAGTTGTCACTCGACTCTGCTGACATGAATCGTGCACCTGATTCGTAGAAATGGGGGATTGTTTCCGTGAGGTAGTCGAGATTGCTGCCTCGTGCTTTTCCGGGAAGATCGCGGTCCCAGGTGTTGACGCTGTAATACTCGCGGATCCCGATCCTCGCTCCGCGTTCAGCCCAGCCTGCGATGATTTGATCGGAGGAGAGCCCGCCTTTGATAAAGCCAGTCGCCACGCTGATGATCACGTTCGGGTGGACCTCCGTTTGAGGTGGCGGCGAATGATAGTTGTAGGCATACATCCCGACATACTTGTCTTTGCCTAAGTGTTCGACCACTGCCCTCGCAACCGTGTTGGCGAGTTCGACCGCAAGTTCATTCGGCGGACCGATCGCGGCGCAGTTCTCACATTCACACCAATTACCTCCGTCGCTCGGATCGATAGAAACACTGTCTGCCTCTGAGTATTTTTCAAAAAAGCCTAAGGCATAGCGAATCGCAGCCTGCTTCACTCCTCGATTCGATACACACAGTTTCGCCTGAGGCGCGACATGGCGTTCTCCTTTCACGAGGGCATAGTATTCGGGGTGTTGCTCAAACTCGACTTGTTGGGAGCGAATGAGGTGCCCATAGGCATGACCCGTGTTGAGCTTGAAGCCTTCCTCCATCCGATTTTTGATGGTCCAATCGGTCCACGCCTCGCGGTTGTGATCCCAGAAGCCGTAGCCATACCAGATGCGGCGGGAAGCATAATCAGGAGATTCAATCTGGTCACAGTGGAGCTTGAGAGAGGGGTGCTTAGGAATCACTTCCCAGGTGTTTCCGGGAAAGAATTGCCGGTAACCCAGCCGATGAAGAACATCCCAGACCCCATGCCTCACCGCGAGTGGCGTGGTTCCTGCGATCGCGAGTCCGTTCGCTGAATCGGTTTTGAGAGAGTAGTTTTCTCTTTCGAGCGTTCCGACTGCTTCGCTCGTCGACAGACTCAAGGTGATGGCCGGCTTCACCGGTTTGTCAGAAATCGCAAAGGCTGCGCCCGAGATTTCGCTTAAGATCGAACCGAGCGTCTCAGCGTGTTCTCTCAGAGATTCGTCTTCGAAGAGGATCGGCAAGTTTACCTTACCGTCGGAGGTGAGAGTAATTTCTTCTCCGGCTGCGGTAAAAAGTTCTGTGCCCACTAGCAGGGCGATGATAAGTAGCAATCGCTTCATTTCTCAGCGTCCTTGACGTCTTTCAGCAGTGCTTGCAACTTCTCGACAATCTCAGGATGTTTGTTCCAGAGGTTTTGCGTTTCTGCAGGATCGTTGTCCAAGTGGTAAAGTTGTCCTGCTGGACCACCTTCCTTTTCGGGATCGAGATCTCGTGGCTGGGTGAAGCCACCTGACCCGCGATGGGGAATCATCTTCCAAGGCCCCTGACGAGCCGCGAAAGTTCCCCACAGCGAATGGTGTATCGCGAAGTCCCGCAATGGCTCGTCGGTTTTCGCTTTCCTCAAAGCGGGCAAAATATTTACACTGTCAGGCCCTGCTCCCTCCGGCAATTTACCCCCGGAGATAGCAGCGCAGGTCGCGAGCAAATCGGTCAGTTCAACGAGTTCGTTATTCACCGTTCCCGCCGGAGTAAATCCAGGCCAGCGCACGACAAATGGCACGCGATGACCGCCCTCCCAGATGTCTGCTTTCGTGCCCCGTAGTTGAGCATTGCCCTGATGACCAAATTCTTTCATCGCTGCGCCTCGCCCTTTGATTTGGTAGTGCTTCAGATCGTCTGCTTCCTTGGCATCCCACCAGTGATAGAGACCACCGTTGTCCGAGGTGAAAATGACTAGAGTGTTGTCTGCGAGTTCAGTTCGATCGAGCGCGTCGAGAACCGCTCCAACAAAGGCATCGGTCTCGACCACGAAATCTCCGTAGTCACCCGCCTCGCTCGTTCCGCGAAACTCAGCATTGGGAATCACGGGAAGATGAGGAGAGGTTAGTGGTGCATAGAGAAAAAAGGGCGTGTCAGGGCGTTCCGCTCCCTGTTCCTCGATGATGCGAACCGCTTCTCCGGTGAGGCGGGGCATCACTCCTGCAATCGTGAAGTCGGGTGATCGAACGCCCTCATCGACGACGATGAACTCTGTCCGAATCGCCTCTTGTTTAAGGTCGGGGATTTGATAGGGCAGGTCGTCGACGAGGTAGCAGAACGGCGACATGTTGAGAGAAGCGGAGATTCCGAAGAAGTGGTCAAATCCCACTGCTGTGGGACCGCCTTTGACGGGGACGGAAAAGTCGACATCAAAACCGGGGCGGGGAGGCATACGCCGATCGATTGAAACGGCTGGAAGTGGTTCGCCTTTTTTATCCGTCCACTCCATTCCGAGATGCCATTTCCCAACGCAAGCCGTATCGTAGCCGGCGTCGCGAAGGAAACCGGGAACGGTGATGCGATCCGACTCAATGAGAGGAGGGTCAAAGCCATCGAGGACGCGGTATTTCAGCCGGGTGCGCCAGCTGTAGCGACCGGTCAGGATTCCATAGCGCGTCGGAGTGCACACGGCCGAAGGGGTATGAGCATCAGTAAAGCGCATTCCCTCAGCAGCAAGCCGATCCACGTGGGGTGTCTGGATTCGGGATTCAGGATTGTAAGAAGAGACATCGCCATAGCCAAGGTCATCCGCGAGAATGTAGATGATGTTCGGGTGCTTTGGGGATGCTTCCAGCACTGTCGAAAGAACCAGCGCAGGGAGCACGAGCAGAAAAAGAGGAAACCTAGAAATCATGACCGCTATTCCAACCCGCAACGCCCGCGGCGGGAATCTTTTTCTTTGGCGCGATGACAGATGATGGCCATGCGAGTGGTCGATACTGTTTTCGGACATGGCGTTGCCTGTAGCTGAGGGCCTTGACCTCGGAAGCGTTCGGATATCGTCGCCGTCCAGCTCGATTCGAAGCGCAGGAAATCTGAACTGGTCTCACGGCGACCGGCTATAGTTTCACTTGAATCCGTGCTTTTCATTTCGTTGCTAGAATGGGGGAGCCCGCTACTCTGCATCCATGAAACGAACTTTACTCGCACTCTCTTTTGTCGCTCTTGGCTTATCTTCCATCGCTGTTGGCGAAGATGTGATCTCTGATGATTTCTCCGGTGATGCGCTATCCCCAAGCTGGGCGGCTGCCAAAGGCGATTGGAAAATCGAGGATGGCAAGCTCAGTGGTGCTGAACTGGAGTCAGATAAACACGCTGCTGTTCTGACTTATAAAGCGCCTCATCACGACGCCACCGGCGAGATTAAGTTTCAGCTGAATGGCAGCACGGGATTTCATTTGAGCTTCAATCACCCCAAAGGGCACCTCTTTCGCATCATCGTGAGCGAAAAGAGCGCCAGCCTTCGCACTGATAAGGACAAGAAAGATCCTGAATCGAAGTCGATTAATTTGAATACCGTCGAGGGCACTTTTGAACAGGGAAAGACCTACACGATGAATTTTGCGATGAAAGGCGACACCGCTAGCTTCGAGTTTGATAACGGAGTGAAAGTGGAAGGTTCTCACGAATTGTTGAAAATGGAGAAGACAGGCTATCGACTCATCATCAAAGGCGAGGGCGTTTTGTTCGATGACTTTGCGATTCACTCTCAGGAGTAGAGCGTTGCATTCGAATATTCCGTCAGTCCTGGATGGGGCCGTTCCTGAAATGGTTTCCGCGTTCCCAGCTGAAACTGCGATTTCTGAAACCTTCGCTTTGGAAACGTTCACCCGTTTGTATCCGGCACTCTATTTTGGGCTACTCACCATGGGGGTATCTTATGATCGCGAAAGACCCGCTACATTTGTTACGACCGAAAGTGACGAGAACTCAGCGGTCGGTTATGTTCCTCGTTAATTGGTTTTACTGATTGGAATTCTTATTCCACGATCATTTCACTGATCGAGCTCGGATCTTAAAAACGTTATTCAGAAAGACATGCGATTTCCCTGGCAGAAAAAGAAAAACGAAGTTCATAACGTCGCGACGAATCGGTTTGAAAATGAGGCGGGTGAGTTCGATGCCATTGTAATAGGACTGAACATTCATGATCCTGATTCATTCGGCGAGTTTGTGTCAGAGGTTGTTGAGCTCTTTAAAAACCAACGGATGATCAGCCCTCCTGATACCGCCAATATGACCATCACGATGGAGGGTGAGTGTTCGGCACAGGAGTTTGTGGATCATTGGAATCGGGTTGGCGAGAACGACGAGATGTTAAAGGTATTCATGGATATGATGATTTTCGCTGATGTTCTCTGCTTCGATGAGTCCGGCGTAACTGATCAGGCATCGCTTCTTCCAGGCGAGTCTAAGTGAGTGTTACGTGGTATCCTCGTCAGCCATCATGTATGGCACGTTAGTATCGAAGCGCTCTACGTTCGAAGCAGGTTGTCAATTCGCTACTGGAACTAAGATTGTTCACGCACACCCGTGGCGATGGCGCTGTAGTTTAACGTTGTGAAGAAAATGAATCGATTAACCGCAAGTTTCGCCCTCAGTTTGTTGATCTTGTGTAGCTGCGGAGAAAAGGGCTCTGAAGATGGAAGTTTCATTCAGACTCGGGGAACTTATGAGTTAGGGAAGGGGGCTTCGTTGGAAATCTTTCGGGATGAAAATGATCTCCTGAATTTTCGTCATACAAGGCGGAACGGAAATATGGCAGAATGGGTGGAGGGGATCGTTGCGGAAGAATCAAGTTGGTTCGTCTACGTGGTTGATTTTGACGAGGTCTGGCTCGCGACCGAAAGTGACCTTATTTTCATGTATGAGGGTGATGAGGTCTCGGGAAGCATTAGCATTTTCAGCTGCCGCAAGCCGGTCGCGGTTAATCAAACTATTTACGAGAAAATGCCGGGTCCTGTCATGTCAATGTTAGGCTCGAAGCTGAAAAGTCGGATTCAAGAAGCCCGGAAGGGCGAAGATGCCAATCAAATCCCGCAATGAGTTGGAAGGCATTTTCTAATGGCAGCTTCCCTCCTGTCGGCGACTCTCGACGTCGGATTCGATCGGCATGTTTTAAACCTGGTGCGGCAAAAGCTTCATGAAAGCGGTTTTGACTCTGATTTGTATCGCCGGAGGAATCGTCGGTTTTCTGATCGCGTTTGCTGGTTCTCAAAGCGACACGTCACCTTTTGAGCAAAGTTGTTGTTTAGGCGGAGGAATAGCGTTGATGATTTTAGGAGTAGTCGCGATTGTTACCTCTGTGAGAGGTCTTCATCACCGCGTTTTGATATTCTCCTTTATACTTCAGGTAATTATCTTAACTGGAATACTTATTTGGGGCATGTAACGACGTTGATTCAACTGGCGGTGCGCTGGGGCTGGGGCACTCACAAAATGTTCGGAGCGGATTGACTTTGCTAACTGGAATTTTTAGCCTCTAAAATGAGGAGTCGACGGCTTTCGATCCATTCGAGGAAGAGAATGCGCATGAACCGGAGGCACTTTGGTTTAGCATCGAATGAAAAAGAGACAATGGCTTTGGGTGATTTTGACTGTCGCGGTTGGGATCGGGTTGATGGCCCTTTTTGGCCGTGGCGAATCACCTGCTCTTCCCGCTTCCCCGACTCGGGTGACGATCTCGCTCAATGAACCCTATGGTGGCGATCTTATTGTGGAGAGAACTATTTCTGATCCTGAGGCTATTTCTGCTTTAGTTGAAAGTCTATCCGAGGCGAAGTCGGGACGGGATCACAAATGTGGTTCGATAGGCACTATTTGCTTTCTCTCTCCGGTAGGCGTCACCGTTTTGTCGGTCTTGCCGGGGCACGATCCCGCGCAATATGAGTTTCGGCTGGGTGGGGATTTGTTTAAGATGAAGAGGGAGTCCTATATCGATTGTCTCATCGCTGCGGGGATCAGTCGTGAGGACATCCGCCTCGACGGGCATCCCGATCGTTAATGGCGCTTCTTCAGCGCAACGAATCATTGAAATGAGAGAGAAAGAAGGGATGAAGTGTCTGGAGTGCGGAGAGCCAATTCTCTCTCGCAGGCTTGGTCATTGCCCTGCTTGTCGTCAGGAGTTGCCGGAGGGAATGCGGCTCAGTCCGTCAGAGGCCGAGTGGCTTGATAATCGACTCAGATTGGCGAAGCAAGCCTTGCGCCGGGCCCAGCGACATGATCACGGTGATGAAGGCTTCGGTTTGCTCGGTTCAGGACCTCGAAACTATATCGTAGATGATGACGATTGATCCGAGTGCAAATGTGTCCAATCTGATGGCACATTTGTCTTAATTGAATCAATGGTTTTGTGTTGTTAGTTTTGAAAAGGAAATATGATTATGATCAAACTTTGGCACCTTATTCTGATAGCTTTATACACGGCTGGCTTTTCAGTGATGGCGGGGGAGGCTCGAACGGTTTTGGCTCTGGGCGATTCGATTACGAGTGGAGGTAAAAGTTTTGTCTGCTACCGCGAGGTACTGGTTCAGGAACTCAAAAAGAGAGATGACGGATTCCAATTTATTGGACCGGAAAAAGATGAGGCTTCAGCTCATGCTGGATACGGAGGGAAGAACACGAAGGCCTTGCTCAAGATTTCGGAGAAAGTTTTTGCGGCCTATCCCGCTGATATTGTGATGATCCATTCGGGGCACAATAGTTTTAGCAAAGACAAGCCTGTCGCCGGGATTATTCGCGACACGGAAGCGATCATCGAAAACGCCCTCGCGGCAAATCCCGAGGTGACGATTCTTTTGGCTCAGGTCATACCGGCAGGAAAACTTCCCAAGTATTCCTATATCCCTGAACTGAACGTGGAGTTGGCAGATCTTGCGTCGCGACTTTCGACTCGTGGCGATAATATCGTGTTGGTCGATCACGCTGACGGTTTTGACTGGAAGACCGATACCGTCAGCGACAAAGTGCATCCCAATGCGGCGGGAGCAAGGAAGATGGCCGACAAGTGGATGGCTGCTTTTTTGGCTCTTCCTTGAGAGCTTGTAACCAGATCACGCCAGAATCTCCTGGACGACCTTTCCGTGGACGTCAGTGAGGCGGAAGTCGCGGCCCTGGAACCGGTAGGTGAGGTTTTCGTGGTCGAAGCCCAGTTGGTTCAGTATCGTGGCGTGCAGATCGTGGACGTGAATCTTTTCGTCGATGACCTCGTAGCCGAAGTCGTCGGTTTTCCCGTAAGTGAATCCTTTTTTGAATCCGCCTCCGGCGACCCACATGGTGAAAGCGTCGATGTGGTGATCGCGGCCTCCGACTTTGTTGTCGCGGGTTTCTCCCATGGGGGTTCGGCCAAATTCGCCGCCCCAGACGACAATGGTGTCATCGAGAAGGCCGCGCTCTTTGAGGTCGCTAACCAGTGCGGCGGACGCTTGATCGACTTGTTTGGTGACGCGTTCAAGGTCGGTTCCGAGGGTTTGTCCTTTGCCGCCATGGTGATCCCAGTCAGTGTGATAGAGTTGCACAAAGCGAGTCCCGCGCTCGACGAGACGACGCGCAAGGAGGCAGTTGTTGGCGTAGGAATTACCACCGGGTTCAGCACCGTATTTCTCCAAGGTCGCTTTTGATTCGCCGCCAATATCCATCAGCTCCGGCGCACTCGTTTGCATACGGTAGGCCATTTCGGAGGCATTGATTCTCGTCGCGATTTCGGGATCGCCGGTGAGGTTAAGGCGTTCGCGGTTGAGGTCAGCGACGACGTCTTTAAATTGGCCCTGTCTTCCGGTGTCGAATCCTTCCGGCGAGGTGAGGTTGACGATAGGATCGCCTTTGCCTCGAAATGGCACGCCCTGATAGCTGGAAGGGAGAAACCCGGATGACCATAGGGCATTCCCGGCGCGCGGGCCTCGAGGTCCTGACTGAAGCACGACAAAGCCGGGTAAATTCTCTGACTCGCTTCCGATCCCATAAGTGACCCATGAGCCGAGGCTGGGCCGTCCGGGAACTTGAAAGCCGGTGTTCATGAAAAGCTTGGCGGGGCCGTGGTTGAAGACGTCGGTTTTCATTCCGCGGAGCCAGCAAACGTCATCGACGATCTCGCGGTGATGTGGAAGCAATTCGCTTAGTTGCATTTGGCATTCACCGTATTTGGCGAACTTGCGATCCGACCCAAGGATTTTTGCATCCTTGCCGAGGAAGGCGAAGCGCTTTCCTTGGACAAGTGATTGAGGCGGCAACTGGGCGTGATATTTTTGGAGCATTGGCTTCTGCTCAAAAAGGTCGAGGTGGCTTGGACCTCCTGCCATGAACAGGAAGATCACATTTTTCGCTTTGGCGGGAAAGTGCGGCTGCCGGGGCGCCATCGGATTAAAGGAGCGGTCACTCCCGCTTGCGAGAATGTCTCCCAGGGCGATTGACCCGAGGCCGACGCCGCAGCGTTCGAAAAAATGACGTCTTGTCTGGTCCAGCAATGGGTTCATCATTCGCGGGTGATAAATTCGTCCGTGTTCATGAGTGTCCGTGCCAGGCTGGTCCAGGACGCTGCCGTTGCCGGGGAAAGATCTTTGGGGATACGTTTGGGCGCGACGGATTGCGCGGCTTCTTCGTTCGAGGCAAAGCTGGCTTCCTGATTTGAGCGAAAGGTTGTGAGAAGTTGCTGTTCTTTTTCGGTGGGTTCGCGTGAGTAACACAGTTTGAAACCCAACTTGATACGCTCCAGATCGGATGAATCACCCTCTGAGGGAATTCCTTCTAAAAGTCGTTCGGCGAGTCCCTGCGCCAGTTCGAAAAGCGCAGCGTCATTCGCGAGAGTGAGCGACTGCAGCGGCGTATTGGATCGTGCGCGGGAGGTGCAGACGCTCTGGAAGTCAGGAGAATCAAAAGTCGTAAAAAGTGGGTAGGGGGCACTGCGTATGAATTTCACATAGAGCGCTCTCCGGAACCGGTTTTCGTTGTTAGGAACGACCCAACTTGTCTTGCGTTGAGTAAATGAATAGATGCCCTCGGGCTGCGGGGGCATCACGCTTGGTCCACCCAGTTTTGGTTCAAGAAGACCGCTCGCGCTGAGAGCTGCGTCTCGAACGATCTCGGCATCGAAGCGAATACGATTTTGTTTCGCGAGGAGATGATTGAGTGGATCCAATTCAACTAGGTCCGGCCGCGCGTGTGAGGCCTGGCGGTAGGTGGCGGAGTTGAGAATGAGCCGGTGAAGATTTTTCATGGACCATCCTCCTTCGACAAATTGAGTCGCGAGCCAATCGAGAAGTTCCGGGTGACTCGGAAACGATCCTTGAGTCCCAAAATCGTTCTCCGTTTCGACGATGCCTTTTCCGAAATATCTCATCCAGAGGCGATTGACTGTAACGCGCGCCGTGAGCGGGTTCTCTGGACTCACGAGCCACTTTGCAAGGTCGAGACGGTTCCGTGACTGGCCCGTTTTCAAGAGCGGTAGTTCGGGGAATACGGCGGGAACGTCGGGGAATAGAGTTCCGGTTTTTTTGTCCTTTCTCAGGAAATCGCCTCGAATGTGGATGTGGGTTTCACGGGGCGAATTCGCGAGGTCCTTCATCACCATGAGTTTTACCTCTTTGCCCAGTCCGGCCGCTTTCGCGACGGAGGCGAGTTTACTTTTGGCATCGAGTAAGTCAGTGTCTTCTCCCGCGAACCGTTGATCCAATAGTGTCTTGGCATTGGCGTCACGCTTCTCGACGGCGGTTTCAAGAGCGGCAAGAAACTTTGCTGTATCGGGGGACGGAGGAGCGGTGGATGAGGTGTCAAAAGCGAATCGACCTACGTTGTAATTTGCGTTTTGTTCGTGTCGCATCACGACTTTGATCGGGACTCCTACGGCAACAGGTTTTGAAAGAATGAAATGGACTTCATGAGGGGTGTTCATCTTCGCGCCGGGGGCGGATCCTTTTCCCACATTGATGGCCCAGCCCGTTGCGGGATTGTCATCAATGAGGAAGGCCGCCGAAAATCCCGGCTGAGCGTGATCGTGATCGGCCGAGGAAATAGCGATACGTTTGTCGTTTTGATAGAACTCGACGCGGTTGAGAACAATGTTTCCGTTTCCGGCGAGCCCAGGTCCGTTTTTGGGGAGCGAAGGATCCGGGAGAATTCGCAGGCGAATCGCTGCGGTGGGCTGCGATTGTCCTGGGAGTGCTAGGTGATACACTTCTTTGGGGGCACCTATGCCTGCGAGGAGAGAGTCATCTTCGAGGAGTTTGAGCGGAGCGCCGCCTTCGGCCTCGAAGTCATAAGGCTTTTGGGGCAGCCAAGAGGCAGAGCCAGATCTGGGATTTTCTTTGAGTGACGTCAATGTGAGCTTTTCCCACTCTTCTCTCCGCGTTTTGGTTTGGGCGTTGATCTTATCGAAGTGGCCCTTCGCTTTCGCATGAGCAGCGAGGAGCGCCGGATCGACCTCTTCGGAAAACAGTTCACCTTCCGCGACGGGGATGGTTGATCCGGTGTTGTTCACATCTGTGCCTTGATTGAAGAAGGCGAAGAACTCGAAGTATTCCTTGTGAGTGATGGGATCGAATTTGTGGGTGTGGCATTGAGCACATCCAACGGTTAGTCCGAGCCAAACCGCTCCGGTGGTGTTGACGCGATCGACGACCTCTTCATTTCGGAACTGCTCGTCGTCGGTTCCTCCTTCCTGATTGATGAGCGTGTTTCGATGAAACGCGGAAGCGATGAGCTGTTCCTTTTTCGGTGATTCGAGCAGGTCACCGGCAAGTTGTTCAATCGTAAACTGGTCGAAGGGGCGGTCCTCGTTTAGAGCCTTGATGACCCAATCGCGGTAGGGCCACATCGTTCTTTCTCCATCAATTGTGTAGCCGCTGGAATCTGCATAGCGTGCCTGGTCGAGCCAGTGTCGTCCCCAACGCTCTCCGTAATGAGGTGAGGCGAGTTGCGATTCGATGAATTCTTTGACCGCAGGATCTGGATCAGTCTGGTAGGCTTTTATGAATACATCGACTTCTTCCGGAGAAGGTAGCAGTCCTGTGAGGTCGATGGCAATACGGCGAGCCAGCGTTTCCGGTTGAGCTTCAGAAGATGGGGTAATGTTTTTATCCTGAAGCGATTCGAGGATAAAACGATCGACTCCGTTTTTTTGCCATTGGGAGTCCGCTAGAACGGGAGGAGTGACCTCTAAATCAATCGGTTCGAATGACCAATGGCTTTGGTATTTGGCCCCTTCTTTCACCCATTGCTTCAGCAGTGCCGTTTCCTCTTTTGTAATGGGCTTCTTCGTTTTCGGAGGAGGCATCACATCCGAAGAATCGTTTGTCGTGAGGCGAAAGATCAGCTCGCTCGCCTCGGGGGCTCCGGGAACAATGACGCTGCCTTCCACGGAGTGGTCCGAAGGGAGGTCAAGCCGGAGATCGGCCTCAAGCGTCTCTTCGTCAGGCCCGTGGCATTGGAAGCACTTGTTGGATAGTATAGGGCGGATGTCCCGATTGTAATCAATCTCACCGGAACTCGCGATATCGCAAAAGAGGAGAACGGCAAGGCCGACCGCGAACCCGGGTAAAGGATAGTCTGAACGAAATGAAACCACATCTCATTCTCCGCTAGAAAATGAAAGAATCATCTGGCTTGAAGGGGTACTTTCAGCTTTCCCGCATCAAGGGGATTGCCGCCGCTTTATCCCGCCGAAGCGACGAGGGGGGGCTTAGGTGGGCTCTTCTTCCTCAGGCTCTTTTGCAGCGACTACTCCCACAAAATAGAGCCAAACGAATGCACCGACGAATTTGAATGCCTCTTCGATAATTTGAAGTTTGTCGTAGCTCATGGGAATGGCGCCCTGCCTGAGGTCTACGAGGATAGACAAGGCGAGGAAGGTGCCGGCGAAAAAGAAAGCCGTGGCGTAATTTTTCAAAATCATCCGGTAATGTCTCAGCAAAAGCGTGATCGCGAGGATGGCGTAAGTGGCATAGCAGACATTCTGCTTGATGTATCGATCATGAAGCATGAAAAAGTCGTCCACTCCGAGAAGCAACGACAGTAGTCCTGCAAGAATCAAGAGTTCTCTTCGAGGCTTGGAAAAATTTGAGCCGCTTGTAAACGCGGTGAACAAGGCAATTGCAGCGGAACTAATCCAGAAGGCATTGCCGAGATTCGAGATGAGACCGAGGAAACTCGATGACTCGTTCAGTTGTGCGGGATCTCGAATGATCTCAATCGTAGTGAAGCCAAATGACTTCAATACGAGAAACACTATGGTATACAGCAACACGCCGGGGATTATCGCGCAAGACAGACACTTTAGAAATGGCTCCCGGGCATAAACCTTTTGAAAGACATGTTTAGTTTCCTGTAGGGGTGAAATCATTGTTCGATCATAGCGTGGATGAATGAAGCCGCTATTTAATATTTCACTTCTGGATGTGTCGTTACTCGTTCGACAGCACGATTCTATAGCGCGCCTCACCGGATTTAAGCCGGGCAATCGCTTCGTTAATGCGGCTCATGGGAAACATCTCAACCTGAGGCTGGATCTGGTGACGATTGGCGAAGTCGAACATCTTTCCTATGGTGGAGGGGCTTCCGACAGGAGAGCCTGAAATGGAGCGTTGCCCCATGATTAGGGACATGGCTCCGATGTCGAGAGGTTCAAGAGCGGCACCGACGAAGTGCAATCTCCCCTTGGGCCTCAGCGTGTTGACGTAACGATTCCAATCAAGTTTCACGTTCACGGTTGAGATGATGAAATCGAAGCGGTTCGCTGCTGCCTCAATTTCTGCCTCATCGCGGGAGTTCAGTGTCTTATGGGCGCCCATACTGAGGGCCTCATCGCGTTTCGAATCGCTTGAGGTAAAAGCGGTGACTTCGCACCCCCAATTACTCAGAAACTTGAGCGCGATGTGGCCAAGTCCGCCGATGCCAATGACGGCGACCTTATCAGTCGACTTCACTTCAAACTGGACAAGGGGATTGAACACGGTGATTCCTCCGCAGAGAAGTGGCCCGGCAGATTCGAGATCAATCCCATCCGGAACCGGAATAACACTGTCGGCATCCGCACGCACTTTGTCGGCGAACCCGCCATGACGGGCAACAATGGTCCCTTGAGCGGTCGAGCAAAGGTTTTCGTCGCCGGAATCACAGGATTCGCAATGCCCGCAATAAGCGGATTGCCAGCCCAGCCCTACCACTGTGCCGACGGTGAGGTGCTCGACATCGGCGCCAACAATGGCGACCTTTCCTATGACTTCGTGACCTCCAACGAGCGGATACTCTGACATTCCCCACTCATTGTTGATCATGCTGAGGTCACTGTGGCAGATCCCGCAGTAGAGAACATCAAGCTCGACTTCATTAGGCTCGAGGGCGCCGACTTCGTAGGTAAAGGGCTCGAGTGACCCGCCTGCTTGATTGGCGGCGAAGGCATTGATGGTCGTGGTGTTGCTCATGAGGTGGAGTTTGTTTCGTAGAATACGTCTTATTGGGGCGAATAGGCGAAGCTTATGAATCGCCACCCGATGGTTGATTATCATTGTAGGTTTTGATGAATGATGGTCAATCCTGTGGCGGTGGCTCATCTTGACTTGGGGCGACAGGATGCGCAGAATTCGGTTCCAGATGAAATTCTTTTGCCTCTCACTTTTCGTCATTTTTAGTTCCAGCTTACTCGTCGCCGAGATCAATATTGAGGCCCGGGGCAAATTAATTGATGACTGCACTCTCGAAGGTGAGCAAAAGAAGGATTGGCTTCATCCTTCGCATCCGTATTGCGCTCAGTTGAGTGCCGGGCGTTTTCTCTGGATCTATCAGACTCGCGGATTCTCGGGAGTGGATTCTGAGCACTTGATTATTTACCAGCTTCGATCCGATACTCCTGACGGCCCGTTTCTAAAGGAGGGCTTTATTTCCCGCTACCGCGAAGACTGGGAAGTTCATCGCGACGGGCGCAAGTTTATTAAGAGCCACGGACATCCTAACGTCACGGGTGTTCCGAAAGGGGTCGTCGATGATAAAGGGCGAGCTTATCCCTCGGAAAATATGTTTCTCGCTACCTGGTATGTGATTCCGGCGACGAGAGATCTTCAGACCGGAGTGGTTGATCGCGTCGATGCCAATCAGTTAGAGTCTATTCATTTTCGTCTCAATGACGAGGAGAGCGATATCGAGTTTCTCGATGATGAAATAACGATCTGGCGGGAAAAGGGATTCGAACGCGGGGGAATTGTTTGTTCGGTCGAACCTCGTCAGACTTCGGTGAACCAATGGCTCGTTCCGGCAACTGCTTTGGATGAGCGGAAAACTCGATGGGTAGACACTTATCATTTTGGGAAAGGGATCGCCGCCGTGGAGATCGCTTTTGATGAGGCGTCTCGACTCTACCAGTGGGTACGAACGGGGAAGTTGGTGAATGAGCACGTGCGGGGGAAGCTGATGGAAGGTTCGTTGAATCGTCTTGGTCCTGATGATTGGGTTCTGGGTGCAAGGGCGCGTGGGCACCACTGGGGAAAAGGTGCTTACGGGTATTGCGTTGCCTGGTATCGCACTTCTGATCCCTTTGCCGGATTTGGAGAATCGACTTACACGAAGGTTCCTTCGAGTTATTGCCCAAAACCTTCCCACCTATGTCCTGATGGTGTTCTTCGCGTCATGAGCGGGCATCTCGGAGGAGGGAATACGAAACGCAATCCACTCTTCTGTTGGGATGTCGATCCGGAGAATGGGTTCGCGGTTTCCAATGAGAGAATGCTTCTCGATGTGAAAGGTGAAATCCGTTTTCCCATGGTGGGTTTCACGAAGTTGTCTCCCGTCGTGAACAATCGGCAAATCATGACCTATCGCGTCACGAGTATACTGCAACGCGAGGACACGGAGCAGTCTCGCGCTCTCACTAGAGAGGTGCTGGATCACTGCGGTGCGTATTAAAGCGTTATTACCTATGATCCTCCGGTGCCGGATACGTGGACATTCGCAAAGTAGTTCGCTAAGAATGATTTAATGATGGTTGTGCTGATGAAACCCGGATTCTCTGAATCATCACTTGGAGAGTGATGGGCACGTGCTCGTCACTCTCCGAGTGACGATTCTAAGCTTTGCCCTGCGACCAGCAGGGGGAGGGACGATGACGATTGTAGGATTGCAGCTTAAAGGGATAAAGAATGCAAGAGGGCTGGGGGCGTGTGATAAACGGGATTTCAATCCTTTTTCCGATGTAAGTTGCCGGAGTTCCAGATGTGCATCATTTCGTCGGCACTTGGAATTTCGACGGAGCGGACGAGGCGAAAGCCGAGCCAGTGGGCATCCGTGAGATACCAGAGACTTTTTGGTAATTGCGCGTCTGATGACATCCACTCGGGCGCGGAAAAGACACGGGAAGCTGATCGGCATAGCTCGGGGGGATCATACCAGCTCCCTCCCCGTGCAGAGCGCGTGAAACGGGTTGTTGCTGGAATATAGGGATTCGTGAAAACGGGCTTTTCAGGTTCATCGGGAAATTGTCGGCGCAGAGTCGCGAGCCGGTCTTTGGCGTAGCCGTCGAGACACCATTCCATGACGTTTCCATGAATGTTGTAGAGTCCCCATGGATTGGGTTCGCCGGTGCCAATTTTCTCATATCCAACCCTGAACTGGTCGGGATCAACGACGTCATATTTTAATAACGTTTCAGGATCGCTTCCGAACCAATAGGGCGTGGTTGTTCCCGCCCTGCAGGCATATTCCCACTCGGCTTCGGTGGGGAGCCGGTAAAAGTGCCCCGTTTGGGCAGAGAGCCACTGGCAATACTTACTTGCCGCGAGGTGAGTCATGTTTATTGCGGGAAAACCTTCGACCCCCATGCCAAATGACATCTCGGTGTAGGGCGACGTCGGTGATGATATCAAGTCAGCGAAAGTGTCAGCCGATTGAGGAACAACCCGGGTGCCATCCTTTTTTCGGGGGACGGACGTGATCATAAAGGGTTCAAACTCATCCCAGGTCACTTCGTATTTTCCAATCCAGAAGGGGCTTACTTTGGCGCGGTATTGCGGGCCTTCGTCCTCGTTTCGGCCCGTTTCACTAACTGGAGAGCCCATGATCACTTCGCCGCCCTTGAGCGCGATCATGCTGAAGGGCACCCCGGTCTGAGGAACCTTCGCCTCATAGTTTGCCATTCTCGCTTCAATAACCTGAGTGACGAGGATGTGGCGCCGAATTTGGCCGACAATTTCCTTTTCGGATTCAGGGAACTTTTCGCGATCCAGCGGAACTGCCTTGATTACAGGATCTTCGGCCTGAACTAGCAGGCATGCCTCGATCGCAAACAATCCTGCAATGAAAGATCTGAAAAGTTGCCCCATGGCCCTACTTCTTTTTCTTCTCTTCATGATGGACGTTTCCTGAGTTCCAGATCTGCATCATTTCCTCCGCAGACGGAATCTGTGGGGATCTTACGAGGCGAAAACCGAGCCAATGGGCGTCGGAAAGATGCCACAGGCTTTGCGGCTTTTGTGGATCTTGGACTATCCAGTCTGAGGATGACGCGGCTCTTGAAGCGCTGCGGCATAATTCTGGATAATCATACCAACTTCCCCCACGCGCTACTCGTGGGTAACGGGTCGTCGCAGGGATGTAGGGATTCACAAACACGTTGGTGTCGGGATCTTGCTTCATCAGGACTTCCTTTCGATCTTCGACGTAGCCGTCGAGGCACCATTCCATGACGTTTCCGTGCATGTCGTAAAGTCCGAGCGGATTGGGTTTTGTGCTTCCAATCTTCTCGTAGCCGAACCGTTTTTCTTCGGGGTCCATAATCTCAAGTCGGTTCGCGGTTTCTTCGTCCTCTCCGCACCAGTAGGCCGAAGTCGTTCCCGCGCGGCAGGCGTATTCCCATTCTGCTTCGGTAGGAAGTCGGTAGAAGTGACCGGTTTGAGAAGAGAGCCATTGGCAATATTTGCTAGCGGCATGATGCGTCATACAGATGGCTGGAAATCCTTCGAGCCCCATACCAAAAGACATCTCTGTGTAAGGGCTGGTTGGTGATGAGATGAGATCCATGAAATCATCGGCGTATTTCTGTTTGAGAATATAGCCGTCTCTCTTGCGGGCCGTTCTAGTGATGAGGAACGGTTTGAATTCGTCCCACGTGACTTCATATTTTCCCATCCAGAACGGATCAACCTTTGCTTTATATTGAGGGCCTTCGTCCGCTAAGCGCCCTTTTTCGTCATCGGGGCTGCCCATGAGAACTTCTCCGCCACTGACGGCGAGCATGGTGTATTTGGCTCCTGTTTTCGGAACTGTTGCTGAGTAGTTGGTGCGCGCGGGGGCCTGTTTTTTTTCGGCCGTATCGATGATGTGATTACGTATCGCCTCAACGATATTCAATTCGGATAGGGGAAGGGACTCTTTGGAGAAAGGAACCGGGTTATTGACTGATATGATGTCGGGTTTCTGCGCCATCGCACTCAGAGCGAAGCAATGAAGCGCGATAAGGTAGAATATAGCTTGGAAATACAGCTTCATGAGGCCTTGACCCTAAGGAAGTCGCCCCTCTATGCCAAGGCACAAAAAAGCCCCGATCAGCGAAAGCTAACCGGGGCAAATTCAAAAGAGAATCTCAGGAATAAATCCTAGAGGTTATAATCTTTCTCACCGTGCTCGGCGAGGTCGAGGCCTTGTTCTTCGGTCTCAACGTCGACACGAAGACCAACGGTGGCCTTGCAGATGATCACGATGATAATGGTAGCGATGGCAGACCAGACAAGAGTGACTCCAACGCCGAGCGCCTGAGTCGCGAATTGCTGCATGGCGTTTTTCCCGTCGCTCACTCCGCTACCACCGAGAGCTTCGCTGGCGAGGAAGGAAACAAGGAGTGTTCCCATGATTCCGCCGATTCCGTGAACTGCGAAGACGTCGAGGCTGTCATCAATCCTGAATTTGCTCTTCACGATGTCGCAAGCGAAGTAGCAGATAACACCAGCGAGAAGCCCGATAATGATCGCGCCCATTGGGCCAACGTTACCTGAAGCCGGAGTGATCGAGGCGAGTCCTGCGACCATGCCGGTGACGATACCAACGAGTCCTGCCTTGCCCGTTCGGATCCTTTCCACTACCATCCAGGTGAGTGAGGCGGTAGCAGCTGAGATGTGAGTCACGAGCATGGTCATACCAGCGGATCCTCCAGCGGAGAGCTGGCTGCCAGCGTTAAATCCGAACCAGCCAAACCAGAGCAATGACGCTCCGATCATGACCAGACTTGGGCTGTGGGGAGGTGTGAGTGTTTTCGGGAATCCACGGCGAGGACCGACCATTTTTGCTAAAATGAGAGCGGAGATAGCAGCCGTCGCATGAACGACGATTCCGCCGGCAAGGTCGATCGTGCCATTGTTCAGCATCCAACCCGCATCAGACCAAACCCAGTGAACTGCCGGGGCGTAGACGAGGACGAGCCAGAGAGCTGAAAAGAGCATCACGGCTGCGAATTTCATGCGTTCGACAAAGGCACCGATGATCAGGGCCGGAGTAATGATCGCAAAGGTCATTTGGAACATGATGAAAACGGTCTCGGGAATCGTTCCGACGGTGCTGTCCGAAGTGACTCCTTTGAGAAAGGCGGCACTGAAATCACCAACGAAGGGGTTCGTTCCTTTAAAGGCGAAGCTGTAAAGGAAGGCGACCCACATAATGGAGGCTAGGCAGGCAATCGCGAAACAATGCATCAGAACCGAGAGAATGTTCTTCGAGCGAACGAGGCCGGCGTAGAAAAGCGCGAGGCCGGGGAGCGTCATGATGAGCACGAGACAAGTCGCGGTCAGCATCCAGGCGGTATCGCCTGAATCGACGGCGCTCTCTTGAGCAAATAACGGAGCTGAGACCAGCAGCGCGAAGGCCACTAGAATTAGCTTTTTGAGATGGTGGTATGAGGTCAGTGAATTAGACATAGGGTTGTTCAGTTGATGAATTTATGATGAAACCGATAAGTGAATCCAGAACGCGGGGGTGCGTCCGAAATGGATCATTATCAGGCGACTATGAAGCATTATTCATGCCAAGCGCGGACGCAGAATATGCGCAAAAAGCTTTAAAGAAAAGCACAAAATCCACCCGAAGAATCGGCCTAGATTTCTCCACTCGTGATACAGTGAGTGAGGTGATGGACGAGATGTCCGAGCCGCTCAGAGACATCTTCCATCTCAAGCAACTGTTGACGTTGCACGGGGTCATTGAGAAAAGTATGGGCCACTACGTCCGCGATAGCGGCCGGATCCTTGATTCCACGCAGGTGATCTCGCATCGGTTCGGACATGGGTTGGCCTTCACCGCTCATTTGACTGCCCAGATCTATCAATTCGAGTGCGAGCGATCGGGAAAGCGACTCGTCAGAATGAAAGCAGGGGCGTGCGATGATTGTGGCTACGCGGAATGGTGCGACTTGCTCCCAACCGATGATCTCCACCCGCTGTATCCCCGACAGCATGAGATGCGAAGTTCCGTCCTCATGTGTCACGCATGCCCGAACGAGGCCTGCTGTGGTGACAGGATGGACTGGGTTCGGGTGGGTATCGGCATCGATCCCGGGAAGTGCATTCCCAATACAAACCATACGGTCATGTTGCAGTGCATACTTCAGCATGGAACGATAGCGTTCCTCGAATATGAACAGCGGCATGTAACTATGGGGATATAATGTCGCGCAGCTCAAAACCATCACCGGGACGGTGTTTGGGATAATTACCTCTTCTTCTACCATTTCCTGTTTGAGGTGTTTACGTATCAGATCGAAACAAGTCTCCACTTTAATCGAAAAAACTCGACATTGGGGCATATTTTTCATTGCATCAGTCTCAATTTGTGATTGAGTTTGCGCACTGAAACACACGCCCAAACTTTGGTGTCAAGGTGACACCCCAATTCGAATATAATGACTGATTCCAGCAAACCAACCGCAGATCTCAAGCTCCACAAAGGAGATACCGGCAGTGCCGACGTTCAAATCGTTCGTCTCACTGAGCGTATTCTGCATCTTACTGACCATATGTCAGAGAATAAGAAAGATTTATCCTCTCGCCGCGGGCTTCTTCGGCTCGTTGCGCGTCGCCGGAAGTTGTTAGACTACCTGGCTCGGACTGAACACGATCGTTACGAGAAAGTATTGTCCACCCTCGGCCTTCGCCGATAGATTCCCTTTTTTGGAAGCGTCGGTTTACCCCGGCGCTTTTTCGTATCTGCTTCAGGGCCTCATTGGGCCCTGTTGAGAGAAACTCTACAATCGGAGTAAAAAGTCGTTTGATCCCATACAGGGTCTTCGGTCACTCTCTGGGTACGTTCAATTTTTAACCGAAAGAAATATATGAGTATAGAAAAACTAACGTGCCAGGTCGGTGCGCAGGAAATGACGTTTGAAACCGGTAAAATGGGCAAGCTCGCCGATGGCGCAGTCACTGTTCAGGTCGGAGATACCGTCGTAATGGTGACCGCAGTGTCACAGACAAAGGTTCGTGAGGGCCAGGACTGGTTCCCACTTTCCGTGGAATATAAAGAGAAGGCTGCCGCTGCAGGTCGCTTTCCCGGTGGTTACTTTAAGCGTGAAGGTCGCCCCACAGAGAAAGAAATTCTTACCTGCCGGATGACGGATCGCCCTTTGCGTCCTCTTTTCCCGAAAGGTTATCTCTATGATACACAGGTTGTATCTCTCCTCCTCAGTGCTGACGGAGTGAATGATTCTGATATTCTCAGCATGAATGGTGCTTCCGCAGCGCTCATGGTTTCCGACATTCCTTTCGCGGGTCCTATCGGAGCCGTTCGTATTGGCCTCGTAAATGACGAGTTCATCGTTAACCCTACTTTCGAGCAGCGTGCTGAAAGCTCACTTGACCTCGTTTATGCAGGTCTTCGTGACAAGGTCATCATGATCGAAGGTGGTGCTAATGAGATCCCTGACGAAAAGTTCAAGGAGTCCCTCATTTTTGCTCAGAACGCTATCACGCCTCTTCTCGATGCTCAGGATGAGCTCGTAAAGCTTGCTGGAAAAGAGAAGCGGACTCCGGTTCTTCTTGAAGTGCACGACGAAATGCTCGAAATCGCCTACGAAGTAGCCGGTGACCGCATCGAAGCCGCTATCTATCAGCCAAGTAAGCACGCTCGTGGCGCTGCTGTTGGTGCGCTTCGTAAAGAAGTGGAAGCGAAGATCCTCGAGAAATTCCCTGAGGCGAACGATTTTGCGATGTCCCAGGCATTCGATTTCCTCCAGAAAAAAGCATTCCGTATCAGTATTCTTGACAAGGGACAGCGCTGTGATGGACGCGACATCGACACGATTCGCCCACTTTCCGGTGAAACAGCACTTCTTCCTCGCACACACGGCTCAGCTTTGTTTGCTCGTGGTGAGACTCAGGCACTTGCGATTGCAACGCTTGCTCCTGCTGATGAGAAGCAATATCTCGACAACTACGCAGGTGGCGAAGATACGAAGAGCTTCATTCTTCACTATCATTTCCCTCCTTTCAGCGTGGGTGAGACCGGCCGTATGGGTGGAATCAACCGTCGTGAGATCGGTCATGGCGACCTTGCTGAGCGTTCAATCAAGCCCGTCATCCCTGATGAAGCTGATTTTCCTTATGCGATCCGCCTTTCCAGCGAAGTGATGGAGTCAAACGGCTCGACTTCAATGGCCTCTGTTTGCTCAGGTGTTATGGCTCTGCTTGATGCGGGTGTTCCACTTAAGCGTCCTGTTGCCGGTATCTCCTGCGGACTCGTTACTGAGTTCGAAGGCGAGGACATTAAGCGCTACGTGACGATGCTCGACATCATTGGCAACGAAGACTTCATGGGTGACATGGACTTCAAACTTTGCGGAACAAGCGAAGGGGTTACTGGTTTCCAGCTCGATCTTAAGCTTCGCGGACTTTCACTCGACATCTTCCTCGAAGGTGTTGATAAGGCTGCTAAGGGTCGTCATCAGGTGCTCGACGTCATGAATGCTGTTATCAGTGAGCCGAAAGAGCTCAGTGAGCACGCGCCACGTATTGAGAGTTTCAAGATCGATCCTCAGAAGATCGGTGAGCTTATTGGACCTGGCGGCAAAAACATCAAAGGTATCCAGGCCGAGACCGGTGCGGATATCAACATCGCCGACGACGGCATGGTCAGCATCTACGCGGCACACGAAGAGGCGCTTAACCGTGCGATCGAACTTGTGAAGCGCACGACTGCTGAGATCGAAGTGGGAACGACTTATCACGGCAAAGTGGTCAGCACGACTAACTTCGGTGCCTTCGTTCAGGTGCTTCCGGGCAAAGACGGCATGATTCACATCTCCGAACTCGCGGACTTCCGTGTTGAGAAGGTGGAAGACGTCGTCAAGGTCGGTGACATGGTGCACGCCAAGTGTATCGGTGTTGACGAGCGAGGACGCGTTAAGCTTAGCCGCAAGGCTGCGATGGCTGAAATGGATGATGAGGCTTAATCGCTGAGACTCCACGTTTCTTTTTCAAAGAGCCTGCTTCCGGATTCGGAGGCAGGCTTTTTTTGTGGGCTTTTGGGCGCGTCGGACCTGAAGGCGGAATAGGTGACGCTTGAGCTTAGGTGATCCCGTCCATTTGGTTCGGGGAATGGACGAAATTACTTCCTGGGGCGCCTCAAGGTGCTGAAAACGCTTGTTGTATAGAGGTGCTTTTTGCAAGGCTCTCGAGAGAAGCTAAGAAGAGAAGACGTTGAAAGGGCCTTGTTGTGTTGAGACGACCTCGCGAGAGATTCCAGATGAATCCAATACGAACCGATGATCAAATTTACAAAAGGGCGGACCTTCGGATGGTGCCTGATTTTAATCGGGGCGGTAATTTGCTTCATGCCTTGGTATTCCGAGCTATTCACGATGGAGCAATTAGACTCGACTTATTTAGAGGATATCGAACCCGTTCGGAATGATAGCTCTGAAACTGATGTATTGTTTTCCTGGACCGAGAGCTACACCCAACTGTATGTGCCGCCGTGGGTGGGTATGTTGGGCGGATGCTTGACTGCCATTGG
>JAOFXR010000059.1 GCA_028047635.1 Verrucomicrobiales bacterium | reverse complement strand
TGGTGCATCCGAATCAGCCCACGACTTTCACGACCGGCTGATCCCGCTTCACGACGAAAACACGGCGTGTAAGCAGTCACCTTGATGGGGAGTTCACCCTGCTGCAAAAGTTGATCGCGATAAAGATTCGTCACCGGTACCTCAGCGGTCGGAGCGAGGAAAAAAGCGCCATCTTCAAGACCGTACATATCGTCCTCAAATTTAGGGAGCTGGCCCGTTCCAAACATCGAATCACGATTGATGATAAACGGAGGGGAAACCTCACGATAGCCATGCTGCTCCGTGTGAAGGTCGAGTAGAAACTGAATCAGAGCGCGCTCGAGCTTTGCTCCCTGCCCCGTAAAAGCGACAAAACCACTTCCGCTGACGCGAGTCCCCAATTCAAAATCGAAAAGGCCAAGCGATTCGCCAAGAGCGACATGGTCTTTAGGTTCAAATTCGAACTTTGGCTGCTCACCCCAGACGCGAATCTCCGGATTGGAGTCTTCATCCGCTCCCGCGGGGCAGTCTACATGCGGAAGGTTTGGCACCTGAAGAAGCAATTCCTGCTGCCGGGTTTCAACCGCCTCAACCTCTTCTCCGACGGCTTTAATCCGCTCACCAATACCGCGCACTTGAGCTTCGATCTCGGAGCTGTCTTTACCTTCTCTTTTCAGAGCGCCAATTTCTTTGGAGATACGATTTCGATCACTTTGAAGCCCCTGCTTTTCCGTTTCTCCGACACGACGTTTTTCATCGCATTCAAGAATTTCATCAATGAGCGTCCAGGCCTCTCCACCACGAGCCTTCACACGTGCTTTAATATTCTCGGAGTCCTCTCGAAGTAATCGTATATCCAACATAACGGACGAGTGTAGCGCAGCCTCAAAACCCGTCAACGGAGCAAGCGCATCGAAGCTGTCGTTTTACCCGAAGAAAAGGAGTAATAACCACGGGAAGAGAAGCCCCGCATCGGCGAGCGGTTGCATCAGGTCCGTTCCCGCCCGTTTGAAACAGATGAATTGAAGAAGCGATCCTATTATTAAAGAGGCTCCTACGAAGGGTACGGAATACCAAAGAGCGAGGATCAATGCGAGGAGGAGCACCCCGGACAATAAAAAAATTGGGATCCAGTCTCTCGTTCCACGATTTCCAAAAAAGGAAGCGGCATCCATTTCGCTATCGAACTCTTGTTCGGCACTCCCGATGACCAGACAATTTCCAGCAAAAAGAAAAGCGAGCGCCAGTCCGAGCACCCAACTCGAAAATTCCGTGTAATGAGTTCCGGCCGCGACCATAACACCACTCGCGAAACAAAAACCAATCACCAATTCCTTTGCAGGAATACGCAGTCCCCCACTCTGCCTCGCGAATCTAAAGATCACAAAATAGAGAAGACATAGAAGTCCGGGAGCAAAAGCCACTTTAAACAGATCCGCCGTCACATGTGGCAGAATAAAAGTAGCACCGGCAAACACTGTCACTCCACTCAGAAAATAGAGGATGAAACGATACTTTTTCGCAAAGAGATGACGCCGAGGTGTCGCCTCGATGATGGGCAGCCTAAACGAATCAAAAATACGATCGAAAAGATAAATTCCCCAGACTGCCAAAAAAAGCCCCCCTATTATATACAGGGGAGGTAAATCGCCTCTGGTCTCAACGCCGATTAATACGGCCCACCCTACCGCAACGAGCGGCGCATCGAAGCAAAGGTTCGATGGCAAAGAAATCGCCTCTTGAACAAACTTTTTAATGATGAAGGCGGGGTAGTGGAATCTTTCGTGGATCTCGTCGTGAGATGCAGCATCTTGGAACCAACCGCGATTCTCTTCAAACCGAACCTTCCCGATTTTCATGTCCGATACTTCCTCTCTATACGCACTCATCCTCGCCGGTGGCAGCGGAACTCGCTTCTGGCCGTTAAGTCGAAACACGCGCCCGAAACAACTTCTCGCCCTTTTTGATGAAGAAACGTTGATCGAGAAAGCCGTGAACCGACTCGAAGGATTAATCCCCAAAGAACGTATCCTCGTTCTCACCAACGAAGCCCAACTCGAAGCCACTCGGGAAACTCTTTCTGACCTACCACCAGAGAATATCGTCGCCGAACCGGCACGTCGCGACACCGCACCTGCGATCGCCCTTGCCGCGGGATGGATTGCCGCCCGCGACCCGAAGGCAACCATGATCGCCCTCCCCGCCGACCAACTGGTGATTCGAGACGATGTCTTTCGCGAGGTTCTAAAGACCGCCGCTTCCGCTGCAAATGAGCACAGCGCGATCGTCACCCTTGGAATCCGCCCCGATTGGCCGTGTCCCAGTTACGGCTATATAGAGAGGGGAGAAGCGCTTCCCGATTCAAATTCAGAAGCTCACCCCGTCCACGAAGTGATTCGCTTCCGGGAAAAGCCTTCGGAGGAGGTCGCAAAAGAATATCTCGCCGATGGAAATTTCTCCTGGAATGCCGGCATCTTTATCTGGAGCCTCCCCACCCTCGTTGGTGAGTTTTCACGCCATTGCCCTGCACTCGCGATCTTCGTCAACGAACTCAGCCAATCCGCTGACTTCGATGCGACCGTTACGGAGAAGTTTCCGCAGCTGGAGAAAATCTCAATCGACTACGCGCTCATGGAAAACGCGGATCGCATTCTTAATATCGAAGCGGACGTAGGATGGGACGATGCAGGCGGATGGCCCTCCGTCGCCAAATACCTCGAACAGGATGCCAATGGGAATTCCCATCGTGGGCCCTTGCTCTCATTGGACGCCTCGAACAACATTGTTTTTTCCGTTCCCGACGCACCTCATGTCGCTTTGTTAGGGGTCAATGATCTCATCGTCGTGCAAACAGAGGATGCGCTTCTCGTCGCGAATCGCAACGATGCCGATCAAATCAAGAAACTTGTCGATGAGCTTCCCGCCCGGTTTCTCTAACATATCAACATGAGCGAGTGGGTCAAAGCATTAGGAATCGACTACGGCAAAGCGCGAATAGGTCTTGCCGCAAGCGATGATCTCGGGATGCTCGCCCATCCCGTTGAGACAGTCCCCGCCGCGGACCGTGACGCCTCGATCGCCCGTATCGCAGAGGTAGTGGAAAAGCGCGGAATACTTGATGTCGTTGTTGGCCTGCCCCTCCACATGAATGGAGACGAAGGTCTCGCCGTCGAAGGCGTCAGAAAATATGTGAAGCATCTCAAGAAACAACTTCCTGCGACGATCCGCTATCACGAAGTCGATGAGCGCCTCTCCACCAGCATGGCGATGGACAAACTTCACGCCGCCGGTCGGACCGCCAGAAACGCCAAGGGGATTATTGATCAAGCGGCGGCCGTTGAAATTCTGCAGCAATGGCTCGATCAACGAGCAGATCAGGAAACAATGATTCCTTTTGAATAAAGGTATCCCTGAGTAATAGGCGTTGCAAAGCGATGCGTCCTGCGGTGAGATTCACCTATGCAGACAGAAGGGTTGGAAAAAGTGGGCCTCATTGGGCTGGGCATCATTGGTTCACGCGTTGCTGAATCTCTCAAAGAGGCCGGAAAACAAGTTTACGTGTGGAGTCGCACGCCTAAGCCGGTAGCCAACTTCCTCAGCTCTCCTCAAGAAGTCGCAGGACTCGCCGACATCATTCAGATTTTCACCCCGGATGAAACGGCATTACTCGAAGTCGTCCAGAACATGCTTCCGGCCCTGGGCAAGCGCCACGTCATCATTAATCACTCCACCTCCGATCCGGAAGCCGTCGTCGAAGCCTATCAATTAGTCAGGGATACCGGGGCCGCCTTTCTCGATTGTCCCTTTACCGGCAGCCGCGACGCCGCCGAAAAAGGAGCGCTCGTATATTACGCAGGAGGCGATCCCAAAGTTCTTGATCGAGTGCGCCCCACACTCGAAATCAGCGCCAAAGAGATCGTCTATCTTGGCCGCGTGGGAGAAGCCTCGGTTATTAAGATAGCAACCAACATGATTTCCGCCGCAACAATGGAGATCATCGCCGAAGCCTATGGTATGATCGAAGCCGCAGGAATCGATCCCGCCCGTCTCCAGGAAGCCATCAATCACAACGGATGCCGCTCGCCATTGATCGAAACGAAACTCGCCTCGATTATTAAAGCGGACTACGAACCCCATTTCACCCTGAAGAACCTTTTCAAAGATATTCAGTATGCGCTCAAGATAGGAAAAAGCCTCAAAGTGGAGCAACCAGCCCTCACCACTACCGCAAACGTAGTCTTCAAAACCATCAAAAGCGGAAAAGGGGATCAGGACTTCTCCGTTCTCGCCGAACGTTTTCAAGACCGATCGTCCTGAACTCAAAAAGAACGTATGAAAAACGCACCGAAGAGCCCCATCGAAGAGGGAAATTGGATTCAATTGGAAGAACGGGCCGTTTTCCGACTGACCGGACCTGACCGTGTCCGCTATTTAAACGGCCAGGTTTCGAACGATGTTGCCCTTGATCTCGAGGCCAACGCCATCGCGGCCTGTGTCTGCACTTTGAAAGGGAAAGTCGAAGCACTGGTCTGGATCTCAAGTGACGGAGATAGCCTTATCATTGATGGAGAGCTCGGCCAGCGGGAAGAACTCTTCGCGAGGCTCGATCGCTATCTTATAGCGGATGACTGCGAGCTTCACGATATCACCGGTGAGTTGACACTCATTCATCACTTTAATCAGAACGCACCCGGAATACCCTCGCGACGTTCACTTACCGCCGGAAAAGATCTCTGGATTCCGCCATCCCGGAGCCATTCCCTCAGCGAAAAGAAGCAACTGAGCCCGGAAACCTTCCAATTTTCCCAGCTACTCGCCAAAATCCCGAAGGCAAACTGCGAAATCACCGCCAATGAATTCCCGGCGGAGCTCGGACTCGATACCTGGGCTGTTAACTTTCATAAAGGCTGCTATCTGGGCCAGGAAGTTATCTCGCGTATCGAAAGCGTCGGACGGGTGAAGCGCGCGCTCATACTCGCAACCACTGATCAATCTCTTCCGCAAGGAACCAATGTGATCACCGAAGCCAATGCCAACCGCGCCACCGGTATCACCACCCGAGCTTCTCAACCCTCATGCGCAGGTAAGGAACTCACCCTAACATTGATTAAATACCTATCACTGGACTCCGAACCAATGGAACCGATTGAAATCCAGATCTCAAATTAGGCGCATTACCCTTCCTCATCAGACACAAACTCTCCGAAAAAGACACACTAAAAAGTTGCCTTCGGGAATAAAATCGGTGTAACTGCCTTATTTTTAGCCAATTCTCAAACCCTAGAACTGAGAGTCTATTAAGCGAATCAAGGTCTCAGATAGCTTCAAAGGCTTGATTTACCGGCCTTTCCTAAAAAACCGCCCGACCGATAAGAGAGCCGTAACGACTGCTTTTAAAAAATATTAGAAATACTTTGGGTTTTTTTTGTTGCGCACCGCCCTCAATTAAAGAACTGTTCCTTTATCCGCATCCCACTCACGAACCGCCACTTGCAAATCAAGTGACTTTTCTAAGTGGAATCGGGAAACGAGGAAATCCTCAAAAACCGGTCTAACGACCACATCTCAAACCAAGGGAATTAAACTATTATGAAAAAAGCAATCCTAGTTGCAATTATCGGTGCAATGACGCTCGGCGTTAATGCAGGAGATTGGGGCAAAGCTCCAGTAGCGCCTTCAAAGGCACCAATCGAAGAATGTTACGACCTCGGTGGAGAAATCTCCGCTGGTTACATGAGCGATTTCATCCTCAACGGATCTCGTCTTGGACGTGATACGGTGTGGACTGACGTGAATTACACGATCGACAGCATCGTGCCAATTACAGTCGGAGCTTCTTACTTCGCAGGCGATGGATCTGATCTCTTTGCGATGTATGCTGAGGCAGCACTCGGAACCTTCGCAGGTTTTGACACTTCACTCAGTTACACCCATACCTTCTTCACAGAAGGAGGAAACGGATTCGCAGGAATATCAAGCCAAGGCGATATTGGTCTCAATCTGAGACGTAGTCTCGGTTTCGCTGACCTCCTTCTTGGAACAAACTACAACGTTGCAGGTAACGGAAGACACTCTGGGTGGTATCACCAGGCTGGAGTTGAGAAGGCCTTCGGTCTTACTGACGCAGCAAGCCTCGTTCTCGGTACTGGCATCGGCTATCAGGATAGCTACTGGACTCACGTGGGTGGTTTCACTGGATCAGGATGGGCTAACTACTACGTAACTGCTTCACTCCCAATCGAACTTAACTGCCGCACCACATTGACTCCTTACGTTGGTTACAACGGTGGGATCGATCAGGGTGGTGGGTTCACCACAAGTGACTCAACATTTAGTGCTGGTGGCGGAGACGTTCTCCATGCAGGCGTAAGCCTCAGCGTTTCTTTCTAATCTGAAAGAACCAAATAACTTAAAACACTTTAAAGTTTCTAGACTTATTTAGAACCTTGGTGTGAAAGGCCCTTCCTTAACGGGGAGGGCCTTTTCTTTTGTACTTTCATAAAACACCCCAAAACTCTCTGTCAGAAAAGAAAGAATCATAACAATTACAATTTACATAAATATAAGGATATGTTAACTTCATAGTATCCATCAAAGATGCGCGGCGCAAAACGCCAGTCCGAGCCCAATCGAACCGGGTGGAATTGAAAAACATGAGAGAATCGATCCTTATAATTATCTTCGGAGTGATAACGCTCAGCGTTAACGCAGGCAACTGGGGTAAAACTCCTGAATTGCAGGACAAGGCACCTATCGAAGAGTGTTACGATGTCGGGGGTGAAATTTCTACCGGTTACATGAGCGACTTCATCTTTCAGGGCTCACGTTTGGGTCGTGACAGCCTCTGGACGGAAGTCAATTACACCGTCGATAGTATTGTTCCCATCACTATCGGTGCCTGGTATCTCAAGGGCATCAACCCGGGCGCACGGGAGTTTGATGAACTTGATCTCTATGCCAGAGCCGCTATTGGAACTTTCGGGGGTTTCGAAACATCACTGGGGTATATCCAACACTTTTTCCCCAACGCGGAAGGCAGCCAGGGGGAAATCGGACTGGATCTTCGACGCAGTCTCGGAATCGTTGATCTCGCGCTGGAGACGAACTACAACTACACACTTGATGCGTGGTATCATCAGGCCGGAATTGAAAAAGCATTCGGGATTACCGATTCGGTCAGTCTCGTCCTCGGAGTCGGCATCGGATGGAGTGACGGATACCTACAGGACAACATTTCGAACTGGAACCACTATTACGCAACGGCTTCACTGCCAATCCAATTGAACTGCCGCACCACCCTGACTCCCTACATTGGCTACAACGGGGACCCCGGCGGATGGACTGCTCTCGACGAAGCCGACGGACCAAGCCTTAACGCGGACGTTCTCCACGCAGGCGTGAGCCTTGCTGTTTCGTTCTAGAGCAGGGGCCTCATTTTAAAAACTCCTTTAAAGTTTCTAGTCTTACCTGGATCCTTGGTGTAAAAAGCCCTCCCTCAACGGGGAAGGCTTTTTCTTTTTATACAAAATGGCGGTGGAACAGGTGGCGAAAGTGTTAATCGACGGAGCGACAAGTGATCTCTCCTTCAGTTACCTTGTCCCCGACGGAATCACCGTCCTCGAAGGGCAACGCGTTAAGATTCCCCTTCGCAACCGCTCCGCGATTGGGACCGTCACTGCTCTCGAGCAGATCGACACTGCCACGGTCGGGTATCAGATCAAACCGATCCATTCGGTGGTTTCAGAAGATGCCTTCCTCACCGCCGGACTAATGAAGTTGGCGCACTGGATCTCTGACTTTTACCTCACCCCGGTGGAGTCGGTCATTCGGACAATGCTCCCGAAACCTTCACGCGGGGGAGAGGAAAAACGTAAGTTTGCCAAGTTCGTCGAACTCGTCTCTGAAGTCACCGACGCAGACCTCGATGCCATGCCTGCCCGACAAGCGAAGCAGCGGGTCGCTCTCGAAAAGATTCGCGAGCTCAAATCAGTTCTTCTCTCCGAGCTCACCGGAAAGCACGAAGTCTCGCGCTCATCGATCAAGGCACTGGAAACGAAGAATCTGGTAAAGGTGACCGAAAAGATTGTCACGCGGGATCCCTTGAAAGAAATGAACTACGTGCCTTCGAAAGCACTGGTCATGAATCCCGAGCAGGAAGTCGTCCTGAAAATGGTTTTCGATTCCTGGGATGCCATTGAGCGGGGAGAACCGGTCAAACCTATCCTTCTCTACGGGGTTACTGGTAGCGGAAAGACAGAAGTATATCTCCAGGCAATTCAGCGGGCGATCGATGAAGGAAAAGGCGCCATCGTTCTCGTGCCGGAAATCGCACTAACGCCACAAACCGCCGACCGCTTCAAGCAGCGCTTTGCCCATATCAAGGACCAGGTTGCGATTCTCCACAGCAACCTGTCAGAAGGGGAGCGGCATGACGAATGGCGAAAAGTCCTCGATCAAAAGGCCAGGATCGTTATCGGAGCGAGGAGCGCGATCTTTTCGCCCATCAAAAACCTCGGTCTCATCGTCGTCGATGAGGAACACGAAAACTCCTACAAACAGGACTCCGCGCCACGGTATCAAGCCAGAGACATAGCGGTGGTGCGCGGCCACATCGAGAAATGCCCCGTCCTCCTTGGAAGTGCGACTCCCTCACTCGAAACCTGGAACAATGCCGAGACCGGCAAATACGACGTCGCTTTCATGCGACAGCGAGTCGATGACCAGAAAATGCCACTCATCCGCATCATCGACATGCGACAGGAGGGCAGAAAGTCGGCCTCAGGACCCACCATTCTCTCTCTCAAGCTCCGAAAGTGCATGGAAGAGCGACTCGCCGACGGCGAACAAACGATCCTTTTCCTGAACCGTCGTGGGTTTGCCCGGAACATCCTCTGCACCGAATGTGGCTTCGTTTCCAACTGCCGTCACTGCGCAACTACCCTGACGCTTCACCGGGGTGATGACCGATTGGTCTGCCACATCTGCGGGTTTTCTCAGCTTCCGCCCCGCAAATGCCCCGAATGCTCGAGCAAATCGGTTGTGAATGCCGGCTACGGAACAGAAAGAGTTGAAGAAATCTTAAGAAAAGTTTTCACCGACGCCCGTATCGCACGGGTCGATACGGACTCGATGCGGAAGAAAAATGCCCTTCGCGATACGCTCAATGCCTTCCGGGCTAGAAAAATTGACATACTTCTAGGAACGCAGATGATTGCCAAAGGGCTGCATTTCCCCAATGTCACACTCGTGGGAATTCTCAATGCCGACGTCGGGCTCTACATTCCCGACATTCGGGCAGGGGAACGCACTTTTCAGCTCCTCACCCAGGTTGCCGGTCGCGCCGGACGGGGCGAACTGGAAGGGGAGGTAGTGGTGCAAACTTACACGCCTCATCACCCTTCGATCCAGTTTGCGAGGCACCACGACTTTGAAGGATTTGCTGAGCAGGAGCTCGCGATGCGGAGGCAGTTTAAACACCCTCCCTTCATCCACATGGCACTGATCACCTGTCGCTCAGTCCATCAGGAACGCGCGGAGTTCTCGTTGAAAACACTCCACGGACGACTGACAAAAGATCTCCCCGAAGGAATCAGTGTGACCGATCCGCTTCCTTCACCGCTTGTAAAATCCCACGATCAATGGCGCTTCCAAGTCGTCCTCAAATCGAATGGTGCGAGATCCTTAGCCCGCCATATTCGGAGCGTGCTACAGGGCCTCACTTTCCCAAGCGACGTCATTGTGACCGTGGATATTGATCCCTACTCGATGACTTGATAAGCTATTCGGCTTTTCGAATCGCCACCAGTTCCTCGCTGGAAAGTACATAAAGCTGATGATTCACCGCGATGGGCGGTGCGTAAAGTGAGCCAGAAAATTCCACCCAGCGGACCGGATTCGCAGCCTCGGGATCAGCGGTGTGACGGAAAATATGAAGCTCTCCATCTTCATTTCCCAGATAGACGTGTCCGTCAACGATGAGTGGAGCAGCGTAAATTCGGCTGAATGTATCGGCGGTCCAGTGCAACTCGCCACTGAAGGCATCGAGACAGTGGACGCTACCATCGGAGTCGCCGATCACGAGAATATTGTCGGCGATGGCTGGTGAACCACAGCAACGATCGATCTCTTCAAATGACCAACGAAGCGCTGAATTGGGATTCTCCCGGGTAAAGTCTCCCGCTTCGGTATCGCAAGCGAGATTGCGTTTCGGAGGGATTCCGGTTTCAGGAGCGCTCCGGTTGAAGACCACTTGAGGACTGACGTCGCCGCGTTTTGTCGGGTCCATGCAAAGGAGTTGTCCCTTTCCGGAACCATGCTCGGGCTCCTGTCCGGTGGCTATGTATATGAGGCCGCCATAAATCACCGGGAAGCCGATGAGGTTGTTCCGACCCACTTTCCAATTTTTAGAATTCCATGAGAGTTCTTTCGGGTTGCAATCGAACTTCCACAAAAGGTCACTGCCACCTTTGCCGTCGCCCTTTGGATTAAAACTATAAAGCCAGCCGTCACCACCGGCAAAGATCACCTGGGGGACTCCGTCAAAAACGCCATAAGCCGGCGAAGACCAGGAGCCATGCAAAATGTTGCGACCAGGGCTGTTGTCTTCCCAGATGATTTTACCGGTATTACGATCCAATGCGAGAAAACTGGGTGCTTCCGGACGCAGGAGGGTTTTGTGATCCCATATCACACCGTTGCCAGTACTGAGAAAAATGACATCGCCGGATCCGGTGATTGAGCTACTTACAAAGTTGTGGGGGCTTACACCCAGTTCGGCTCGCATGTCGAATGACCAGACTACATCGCCATCGGCCTTCGTAGTTCGATCTTCCGTGGTGATCCCATCATTTTCCCCGTCGTGAAACCCTTCGGTATCGAGACAAACAACTTCACAGCGGTTGTTCACATACCAGAGTCGATCGTCGACCACATAGGGTGTGCTGCAAACGGACATGAATTCCCAGTCATGGACCTTGCCTTCTTTGAGACGTTTGCTGCTATGCTGCCAGAGAAACGCGCCATCGGATTCCCGCATGCAAACCATCACCGCAAGGTCTTCGTCTTCCAGTTCTCTGATGTGGCCAGCATTATTGTTGGATCCAACAAACACCTTTCCACTTGCTACCGCTGGAGGTGCAGCCTGAGCGCCGCGATATCCATGTGAGAAGACCGAAGACGCCCACTTTACGTGTCGCGATTCCGAAAATTTACTCCTCGTTTTCACTTCCCAATCCAGCGGCAATTTTTGATCGCGGGCGACATTGTTCCGTTGGGAGCTCCCTCCCCATTGCGCCCATTCGCCAGATCGCGCCTCACTCAAACAAAATGAAACGATGATCAAAACAGGGAACCACTTCATACTAAATAAGCCGGTTCGAATTTCATCAGAGATTCGAGCTTAAAGGGTAAGCAGCCTCTTTGCACTACCTCAATTCCGCCTCAAAGCTGCACTCAAGAAAAAAACTGCTATTTTGAACAGTTTTTCCTCCTAAAAGAGATTGCCAAACGCCAACTCACTTGGAATAGTGTTCAAATGTCGCTCTCTTGTGTTTATTCCGGTGCGGTCCACGGAGTGGATGCGGTCGCCGTTGAAGTGGAAGTGAATGCTGCAGACAGTGGCAACATCGATATCAAGCTCGTAGGACTTCCTGATGCAGCGGTGCGGGAAAGCGTCGACCGGGTCATCACGGCGGTCAAAAACAGTGGGCTGCGCTGGCCCAACAAGCCGATCACGATCAATCTCGCCCCGGCCGACCTTCGTAAAGAAGGCCCGAGCTTTGACCTGCCCATCGCAGTGGGAATGGTTTCGCTCTCCGAGGAACAAAACGGACCACTCAAAGAAGGCGCCCTCGAAAAATGCATGGTCGTCGGCGAACTCGCCCTCGACGGACGAGTCAGGCCCATCAAAGGAATTCTTCCACTCACCCTCGAAGCGAAGAAGCAGGGCAAAAA
>JAOFXR010000058.1 GCA_028047635.1 Verrucomicrobiales bacterium | reverse complement strand
TGATTTTTTCAAGACCTTCTCTCCGTTCACGTTTTTTTGGACCCCTTCTTCGAGGAGCCAGAGTGGTTGGTGGACAAAAACCATCGTCCAGCGGGCATCGGCGTGTTTCGCGATTTCCTTCTTTGCCCAGGCGATCTGTTCTTCGCCCAAACGCGGAAGGGCTTTTTCGTTGTCTTGTGCGTTCAAGCAGAGAAAGAAGACATCCTTGTAGACGAATGAGTAGTAACGCACGCCGTACATCTCGTCCCATATTTCACCCAGCAAAGGGTTGCTGACATCGTGATTGCCCGGCAGATAAAAGAAGGGCATTTCGAAGTCATCGACGAAGCGATTGAATTCCTCCCACTGGGCACGGATGATTTTCTCATTGCGCTGTCTCGTCCCGCCGGTAATCAGGTCGCCGACCGTGATTACGAATTCAGGTTGGAGTTCGTTGACCTTTTTGACAGCCCGTGGGAAAACCCCGGGTCGCAATCCACCGGTTCGGTCAGTCACAATCGCGAACTGAAAATCGTTCGGATCGTTTTTGAACTCGCGCTTCGTCCACGGCTTTTTCGGGGTCGTGACACTGTGAGAGAAATTTTCGTCTTTTTCGGGACCCGCCATATGACCCGCCTCAGGATCTGCGGGGGGAGCCTGCTGCGACCAGAGATTTGCAGGAAGGCAAGTGAGTGCTAGAAGAAGAGAGAGAGAAAGTTTCATAAAGGGGACTCTGAGTATTTAAACAAACTATTCCGAATCAAACAAGTGACGAGAATCCGGAGTCAATGAGATCGCCAAAAGGGCGACGAAGACTCATTCTCTGTCGTATTGGTAATTAGCATGACTGCAAAGCGATCAATAGTAATACTCGGATTAGCCCTCTCAGGCGCATGGCTCAATGCCGTTGCTCCGGCGCAGGATGAAGTGCGACCGCTTCCCAAGGGATATCGGGAAGTGGGTTCCGACAAGGTCGCGGCGATGAAGGAATTGTGCCGTGCCACCGCTGAGACAGGTCTCTTTTCCGGAAGCGTCCTCGTGGCGGATAAAGGGAAGGTGATTTACGAGGAGGCTTTCGGACAGGCGAATCGGGAATGGGAGATTGCCAACACGACGGATACCAAGTTTCGCCTCGCTTCAGTTAGTAAGCAGTTTTGCACCATGGTCATGATGCAACTGGTTGAAGAAGGTAAAGTCGAATTGGACGACACGATTACCGATCACTTGACCTATTATCGCAAAGACACCGGAGACCGGATCACGATTCATCATCTCATGGCTCATCAGTCCGGCATCAAGGACTACACCGCTAACTTTGACTACCGCGGCACGATCTCCCGCTTGCCGTTTGAGCCGGATGAGTTCATTCAAGCGCACTGCAGCGGAGACCTCGCCAACGAGCCGGGAACGATCTACTCCTATTGCAATGCCGGCTATTCGATTCTCGGGCGCATCATCGAGAAAGTGACGCGGAAGACGTTTGAGCAGAATGTGAAAGAACGCATTTTTGAGCCGGTCGGAATGAAGAACAGCGGCTACGACCGAAACAGTTACGTGCTGGAGAAGCGGGCGAGCGGTTACACCCGTGGGTCATTCGGATTCACCAACGCAGACTATATTGATATGGACTCCTCTCCGGGAGCGGCTGGCGCGCTATACTCCACCGTTGAAGATATGTTCCTCTGGGACCGGGCGCTCTGCACCGATAAACTACTCGGGCAAAAATATCGTGATCTGATGTTCACACCCAACAAAGATGTTCCTGAGGTGAAGGCTGCCGGCGGGCGCGCCCAAAGTATCTACGGCTATGGGTGGCAGATCTACACGCGGACGCATCCCGTTACGAAGCGGCGAACGAAGATCGTCAATCACGGAGGAGCGATTCATGGTTTCCGCGCGATGGAAAACCGGCTCGTGGAAGACGACGCTTTTATCGTGGTCCTCTGTAACCAGGGTGACGGCTTCGGTAGCTCAGATGTATGGAATGCAGTCAGTAACCTGAGCACGGAATTGATCCACGTCGTCACCGGGCAGCCCTACCGAATGCCCGGAAAGGCGAGGGTGAGTCAGGAGAAGTTTCTCTATGACATGGTCAAACGCGACGGTGTCGAAGCCGCTATCGAATGGTTTAAGGCCAAAGGCAAAAAGGCAGGATGGGGAGGCACGAACATGGCGCTGGCCCAGCAGCTCATCGATGATGGCTATGTCGACGAAGGCCTTCAGTTTATGGAACTCGAAATCGAGTTAAGTCCCGGCAAAGTCTGGCTCTTCCGGAAAGCAGCCGAAGCATATTTGAACAGCGGCCGGCCTGCAAAGGCGTTGGAGCTGGCGCAGAGCGGGTTGGAGCAGAAGCCCGATGATGAGAAACTCAAGACGACCGCTGAGGAAGCAAAGAGGGACTCGGAAGCGGAATAGGCAGATGGGACTGAGGGAGCGACTACTCCGCCACCATCCCCTGGAAATCCAGCCCGGTGGGTTCCTGGAAAATGCGGAGATCGAACTCGGGGGCTACGGCGAGGAGGTGATCAAAAATGTCGGCCTGGATGCTTTCGTAGGCGGCCCAGTTTTTGTTGGAACTGAAACAATAGATCTCGATCGGAATGCCACGTCCTGCAGGTGCGAGTTGGCGAACGATCAGGGTCATCTCCTGATTGATATCGGGATGATGACGAAGAAATGCCTCAATGTAAGCGCGGAAGGTTCCCAGGTTAGTGAGGCGGCGCCCGTTGACGCGGTTGCTGCGCCGGTTCTCTGCAAGACGTGAATTGACTTTCTCGACGGCTGCTTTTTTGGCATCGAGATACTCAGAAATATGCTCGATTTCCTGAAAGCGATTGAGCATCTCTTCAGCACAGAGGCGAATGGAGTTTGTATCGACGAGCAAGTTACGTTTAATGCGTCTACCTCCGCTTTCTGACATCCCTCTCCAGTTTTTGAAGGAGTCGCTAATCAGCGCGCAGGTGGGAATCGTCGTAATCGTCTTGTCCCAATTCTGAACCTTCACAGTGGTAAGGCCGATTTCAAGAACATCGCCATCTGCATTGTAGCTGGGCATTTCGAGCCAGTCGCCTTGAGAAAGCATTCGGTTCGATGCCAACTGAATGCCGGCAACAAACCCGAGAATGACATCCTTGAAGACGAGCATGAGGATGGAAGCGAAAACGCCCAGCCCTCCGAGAAGGGAGAGAGGGGATTGTCCGATTAGAATCGCGACCCCGAGGATGAAGCAAACAAGAGCGGCGATGAGTTTGGCCACTTGAGTGAAGGTGGCGAGGTTGAGTCTCTTTCCGGCCGGCGTGCGGGAGAAAATGCTCTGTAATGCATTGAGGATGGAATCAACGACGAAATATCCGGTGACCAGAATGTAGATCGAAGAAGTGATGCGCAGAAGATTTCCCAGCCAGGGAACCGAGGAAAAAAGGCCGGGCGCGGCGAGGAAAATAAGGAGTCCAGGCAATACGTGGGTGAGCCATCGAAAGACCCCGCGACCGAGAAGTTCATTGTCCCATTTGAACGCTGTTTCGTTAGCGATGCGGGTGACGACCTTGAGGATGAGAGGCCGGCAGATGAAGTAGAGAAAACTGGCGGCGGCAAAGAGACCCAATAGCAGAATTAAGATGGCTACGGTATGGCTCAGTTGATTGGGAACCCATTCATGACTTTCGATCCACGTCGTGAGTTTGCTCGCCAGATAGGAGGTTTGAGTCTCCAACTTTCCATTGATAGCAGGAATATCGGGGAGAGCGGATTCTGAGGTCGAGGTGTCTTCGGTGGCCATGGTGTCAAGGGAGGCAGTTAAAAAGAATAAAGGTGCGACTGGCGGCCGCTCAGTGGTTCCGACTGATGGAATACCTCTTTAAGTATTTAAATTGAGGGGACGGCTTCGCTGGTCTTGTCTGCGTGTTATTTTTTTGGATTCTCTTTCCAATATTCCCGGTGCCATTCGTTGAATGGTTAGCATTAGGAACACGGTTCCCTCGAACCAGTCATCGGGTTCGAGGGCATTTCAAGGCAGACTTTCCATTCTGACATACGCTCGCATGAAACGACGTGGTTCGAAATTGAATCAGTAACGGTCTAAATACCTGGAAAAAATTGGCTGTCCCAGGCTGCGCAAAAAATAGCCGAAAGGAATTTACCGACCGGTCGGTTTGCGCCAGTTTTCTCACATGTCTGCAACTTCTACCAAAGCACATTCGAAACGAGATGAGATCATTGCGATCGCTTCCCGGCTTTTTTATGAGCAGGGTTTTGGTGCGACGGGGATCAAGCAGATCATTGATGAAGCCGGAATTGCGAAAGGCACTTTCTATTCTCATTTTCCATCGAAGGAAGCGCTCGGAATCGCCTGGTTGAAAAGTCGTCATCATACCTGGAACAAGTGGTTTGAAGATGCGATCGCCAAACAAGAAAGCGCCGCTCACCGGATCATTGCCAGTTTCGATTTTCTCGCTACGTGGCTCAAAGAGTGTGACTACCGTGGGTGTGCTTTCATCAACACGATGGCGGAGACGCCCGACTTTGAAAGCCCGATGCGTAAGGAAGTGATGAGCCATAAAAAGGAGCTGCACGAACGCTTTAGGGAATTGGCGACCAATCATTCTGACGCAGTAGGAAAGAATGACGGTGGATCCGCGGCATTGGGCACGACGCTCTACCTTCTCTTTGAAGGAGCTCTCGTCGAGTCCCAAAATTTCCATGACTCGTGGCCAATCATCGCTGCCCGGGACATGGCTTTAACACTTCTTAAAACCTGATTTGCCGACGGCCATGCGAATGAATTGTCCGCTCACTGACTTCAGCATCTGAACCATCAACTTTATACAAGCCTCACTTCAAATGAACCCCAGCGTGAAAAATAGACTCCGATCCCTGCCTCCCCTTTTTTACACACAGACTGACCGACCGGTCGGTTTATGCTCCTGCCCTTTCCTATAAAAGACTCTCTCCGGATTATTGGCATGCCCTTATGGCGGTGCAACAGCCGGCGAAACCAAAACCAATCCAACACTACTAACTAGAAAACTAAAACTATGAATACCAATACCAGCCCCAACCTGAATCCTGAACACGCCGGATCGAGATCTCTCGTAGCTATCAGCTCACTACTATTAGTCCTCGTCGTCGTCGCGATCTTCCTCTCTGGTCCACCCGCCGATGCGATCGGCACCGAATTGCCCTCTGTGTCTTCCGGGCAGAATTCCCATCGAGACGAAACGATTCACTACCGAACGGTCGAGATCGAGGGGCAGCAGATTTTTTATCGCGAAGCAGGACCTGAGAATGCTCCGACCGTGCTCCTTCTGCACGGTTTTCCGACTTCGTCACACATGTATTGTAATTTGATTCCTGATCTCGCCAAACAATATCATGTTATCGCTCCGGATTATCCCGGGTTTGGTCAAAGCTCGATGCCATCTGCGGATGAGTTCGATTATACCTTTGATCACCTCGCTTCGCTCATGGAGGAGTTCATTGAAACGGTAAGTTTGGATCGTTACAGCCTCTATCTAATGGACTACGGCGCACCAGTCGGGTTTCGCTCGCCTACACCATTGATACGGTGTGGAGGAATCGCTCTACCTTTCTGAATGGTCGAGAGGAAGTTCGTGCCTTCCTGGAGGGGAAATGGGAGCGTGAATTGGATTACCGCCTCAGGAAGACTCTCTGGAGTTTCACGGGGAATCGGATCTCGGTGAAGTTCGAATACGAATATCACGATGAAGCGGGGCAATGGTTTCGTGCCTACGGAAACGAGCAATGGGAGTTTGCTCCTAATGGCCTCATGCAACAGCGCGAAGCCAGCATCAATGACCTCGTGATCGATGAATCCGACCGTCGGCTCCGCTGGAGTCGATGATCGGTACTTTTAAAAACCTCAAATCAAACTTCAGTCATGGGTCAGAATTTTACCGACTTTGCATTTACTCCCGGCGTCAAAGAGGCGCAGGAACATTATGGTTCGCGTAAGAACTATGAGCGGATGGAGGGGGATCCCGATCGCTACCTCTGGTAGCCATAAAAAACCCAGCCGTGAAAGGCTGGGTTCTCTGCGGTTGAGCTTTCTGCCCGTCGTTTCAATACGAGCTTCTCAACTCTACTTCACCGACGATGCAACCGCGTCTTCGAGAGCGCTGCCACGAAGATTGGATCCAATGACCTTGCCGTCTTTTCCAATGAGGAAGGTGGCGGGAATGCTGGAGATGCCGATTCTTTTTGCGATGTCGTTGTCCCATCCTTTTCCGTCAAAATACTGTGGCCAGGTCATCTTCTTGTCAGCGACAAACTTATCGAGAGCGTCCTTGTCTGAATCGAGAGAGATACCGAGTACTTCGAAACCAGCACTCTTATACTTTTCGTAGGTGCTGATGACATGAGGCATTTCTGCGACGCATGGGCCGCACCAGGTGGCCCAGAAGTCGACGAGGACGACTTTGTCTTTCATTGCTGAAAGATCGATTTCTTTTCCATCGGTGGAAGTGAACTTGATGTCCATCGTGTCGCCCGTGCCCGGCAGGTCGAGTTTACCCAGCATGCCGTCGAAGAACTGCATCACCTGGGGGGCCTGGGGGTGCACGGCGAGATCTACCTTCGCTTTTTCAAGAATCGCGCGGGCTGCGTCCTTGTTACCTGACTCGGAGTAAAGGCGGAATAGTGGCTCGACGACTCCACCGATCAGTTGCTCCAAATTGGCATCAGCGCCTTTCGGGAAGGAATCGTAGCGTTTCTCAAGCAGGGGCGCTGCTTTCTCCGCCTCGTCGAGTTGCATGTAGGCTCCGACTAGCATTGCCTCTGCGGTAGGCGCATCTTCTGCGGAAGGATTGCCTTTCAGGTAAGCCTCGAGAGCTTCAGCCTTTTGTGCTTCAAAGGAATTGAAGATCGACTTAGCATCGTCCGCTAAAAGGCTGCTCGTAAGAAACGCCGTTGAAAGGAGTGTGAGTGAGAGGGTAGTGATTTTTTTCATGAAAGAGTTTTTGGGTTAAATAACGAACGACGCGAGAAAATCATGCAGAGATAGTCACGCGTTATGAATGGGACGCAACGCAGACAATAACCTTAGAAAGGAATTGGAGTGAGACATGATAGCGGTATTTCATCTCCGATGAGGTTTTTACCTTATCTCTCGATGGTGGCGCTTAACGTTTGGACAAAATTCGGATTCTGTTGTGAACTGACCTTATGATACGACTTTTGTCTTTCCGGTTCCGATTTGTCTGTTGCGTTGTCGTGGCGATGACCATTTTTAGCGGCGTAATTATTGGGGCGGAGCGTCCTAATATTCTCTTTGTTTTTACTGATGATCAGGCGCCGTGGGCGGTTGGCGTTGCGGGGCATCCCATGGCGAAAACGCCCCACATGGACGAGTTGTTCCGCAGTGGAGCCTATCTCCCGAACAGTTTTACGGTGACTCCGGTATGCAGTCCGTCCCGGGCGAGCTTGATGACGAGTCGTTATGGAACCGAGGTGGGGATTTCGGATTGGATCAGACCCTATCAGCAATGGAATCCTGAAACTGAACTCGGGGGAACGAAGTGGGGCCTTGATCCGTCGTTTCCAGTGTGGCCGCGACTACTTCAGAAGGCCGGGTATGACACTGCTCTGATTGGTAAATGGCACCTCGGACAGCCTGATTTTTATCATCCGAAAAAGCACGGTTTCAGTCTCTTCATCGGGCATCGCCACGGTGGCTGGCTCACGGTTGATCCCGTGATGGAGAAAGGCGGGAAGGATAGAGGGTTCACCGGGCTCACGGCCGATATTCTCGCCGATGAAGTGATTAACTTTCTCGGAAAAAAGCGGAATAATCCCTTTCTCTGCTGCTGGCACACGCGCGCGCCGCACACCGCCTGGCTTCCCGTCAGCGAAGAAGACGCCGCTCCCTATGCAGAGATGACAGATGAAGAGACGCCGATTCCCCATCCTGATTATCCGAATCTCGATAAGCCGCGGGTGAAACGAATGATGCGTGAGTATTTTTCCTCGGTGCGCAGTGTCGATCGGAATTTGGGACGGGTAATGGCGACCTTAAAAGAGAGTGGGCTTGAGGAAAATACGATCGTGATTTTTTCCTCCGACCACGGTTACAACATGGGGCATAACGGAATCTGGCATAAAGGAAACGGTCACTGGATCACGAAGCCTCTCCCTGAAGTGACCAATCCCAACGTTCCAAAAGGTCAGCGTCCCAACATGTATGACACCTCTATCAAAGTGCCCACGGCGGTGCGCTGGCCTGGAGTGATTGAACCGGGGACCGTCATTGACTCAACGATGACGAATCTCGATTGGTTTCCCACGATCTGCGCGATGGCAGGCATTGCTCTCCCTGAAGAGACGACGATACGGGGGCGTGATTTGACTCCGCTCTTACGTCGCGAAGCGGCGGACGACTGGGCGAATTCCTACTACGGCGAATACTCAACGCTTCACCAGTCGAAAACGCAGATGCGGTGCTGGCGAACCTCGCAATACAAGCTGATCCGCGATTTTAAGAGCCCGGAGCGGGACGAGTTTTATGACCTCGTAAACGATCCAGGGGAAACGACCAATCTCGCGGAAACAGAGGATGAGAGTCTGCAGAATGTGATGAAAGAATACGACACCCAGATTCGGGCGAAGATGCGCGAAGTCGGGGACGAGGTGGACCGTTAGAGGGAATCGGAGACTGGCTCGTCCGGGCTTGGGTTTTTCTTGTTCTGTGGTGAATCGTTGGCATGATCGGCGTCCGTTGTTGCCTGTACAAGAAGCGGGTGGCCTTTACCAGATTGATCCGATGTTGGGAGATGTGAATTTGCCCACCATGTCGATCCGTTCGAATGATCTGCTTTTTAAGTCAGTCGGCGCTCATGCCTATTTTTTAGAGCGGAAAAAAACAAAGGAGTGATACAAGCCGGGAAGGGAGCGTGTCGCTGATTAATTAGACTTTCCGCTGAGCGGAAGAGTCTCTATATAAGGATTTGATGAAAACGGTTTCTAAACTTTCTCTTCTTCTGTTCCTTTCGTTGTCATCGCCTTTGATCGGGCAGGAGGAGAATCCTTTTCGCCCTCGCATTGAGGCACCTGAATTCTTGGAGCGGTTGCGTTCGCTCGCGCCAAGTCGTGAGGGAGTGCAAAAAAAGGCAGACGATCCGGCGTGGCCACCGGTTGGCGTTCGGGTGGGGAGCGGTTATCGAAAAGGAAACGCCTACCTCGGGGGGATCGAACCTCGGAGCATTATTAAGCAACGCGGTGATAGGTTCAACGTTGAATACACCTCTGAGAATATTCCCCACAATATTCACTATTACTTAAAGGCTAACCTGAAAGCAACTGGCGGACTGCAAGAGGGATACCAAACCCGGTTTCTGCTTCTACTCGCCAACCTCTACGAGGATCCTCATGATATTCCCCGGAGAGAGAAATACAGCATGGCGGCAGATGATCTCGATCGCCGTGTCCTTTTTTGTAAGCTCGATCCTTATTACAGTTACACTCGAATAGAAACGACGGGTTCAAGTTTGCCTGGTATTGAGCAGACCTATCACAACGTCGCCTTCCTACCTTACGTCAAAAATCCGGAGCTTTCGGATCGTATGCAGAAGATCTTTGATAGTTCGAACGGGAGGCTGTCGAGGGAGACGGTGCCGATCACGGTCGATATGATCCGTTACGGTTGTGAAGTAGGCGTCTATGTAAACGGCCTCTGTGTCCTGCATTTGCCAACGGAGCCCGACTCGACCCGGGCAGTCGATTTCAACATGCATACCACAGCTATCGAAATCGATTCGGAAGAGCAGAATATGTGGGAGATCACAGACTAGGCCGGAATTAATGGGTGCGGTGCTGCCTTGCTCTTTTTCGTATTTGATGACTTCAATCTGCCTTATAAGACGATGACCTATCCTCACGCTGCTCCCTACCACTCGCGACCCAACAGGGTTCGGTCGTTGATCATACCCTGTTTGATTGCTGCTTTTTTTCTTCTCTTAACGGATGGCAACGCCGAGCCGGTTCACCGCCTCACCGCCGATGAATATGAGGCGACGCTTTCTTACTGGGAGGAAAAATATGACACGCTTCTTGAGGTCGAGCGTATTGGGGAATCGCGCGAGGGAATGGGGATTTTCCTTCTCAAGATTACGGACCCTGAATCTTCAGCGAAAGAGAAACAGCACTCGTTGATCACCGCGCTTCACGGTGGGCCGGAACGCTCGGGGACGACTGCATGCATGCATGTGATCGAGTGGCTTCTTAGCGACGCGGATGATGCCAAGCTCACGCGCAAGAATCAGGAGCTGTGGGTCATCCCCATCATCAATCCCTACGCCTATTTTGAAACGGATCGTTTCGGCAATTCGCTGAAGATCGATCCCTATACCGGAGGTGGCGTTTCGAACTGGGATCTCAAAACGATGACCTTCAAGCCGATTGACCGCGCTCCGGAAATGGCCGCCTTTCTCAAAGTGGTCGATGAGTTCCAGCCGGACGCCCACATCGATCTGCACGGAACCGGTTTGCAGGAATATCGAGATGACCAGCTTGGAAAGCGCGAGCGCTATCAGGGGCAAATCATGACCGAGATCACTGGTTCGGCCTACTCGAACTACGTATTGCGCCCCTGGGACTGGCGAGTCACTGAGGCGATGATTGAGGCGGGGAACGCCGCTGGCTTTCCCTCCGACCGATTCGAAGCGGATGCTCAACAATTACTCTATGGTCCCGGTCTTGAAGCGATTGTCGGTCAACACTGGCGGGGACGACCCCAGTTTTACTCGGCTCAGTATGGCTCCGTGAAATACCATACCCTGATCGCCGCTCTCGAAGTGGCCTGGGAGGAAAGTGGCTTGGCGCGAACGAAAGGATGGCTCAATATCGGCAACACGGTTCCGGAGGGGGAGAACGTTGTCGGGTATCCTGTCGATCGAATGAAAGCGTTTGTGGGGCACTTCGTCACCACCTCTGGAGCCAACGCTGAGGAGCGTCGCGAAAGTCGAGTTCAGTTATGGCAATGTCAGAGTTTGTTTTCGCAGGCGTTCATCTATCCGCAAACAGATGGTCGGAGCCTCTACGCGGTCGCGACCGATGCGGCAGCGAGAGAAAAGCTCGACGGTGATAATGAAACCTTTCTTGCTAATATTACCAATCACGCCAACGTCGATTCCGGGGCGATTCGTGAATTCATCGAATCCGGTCCTGAGATCAAGATGGCGGTTGAAGCGGGAAGGGACTCGGAAGTTTTCACGACCGCGGATCGCAATGCGGTTGAGCATGGAATCGGATTTCGGCTGCGGATTCCCTATCGCGACGCAACGATCGATCGCATTGCGTTGAACGGTCAACCGCTACCGAACGCAGAGATGAACGGGTATAAAGCCTTTCAGGGCAATGGGTTCACTCAGGTGCAGGTAAGCCTTGATGCCGATATGGCTGCAAAATCGGATGGTCTCTTCGTGATCACCCTCAGCTACACGCCGCCGGTGAAGCGCAAGATAGGATGGACTCCTCCTGCTGCTGTATTGGAGAAATTAAAGCAATGAAAATCACTGACGTCACAACCGTCCTCCTAACAGGCCCTTGCACGGGGGATCCCTATCTTCTGGAATTGCGAAAATGGCGCAGTGCAGCGTTCATTGAGATTCACATGGACGATCTGGGTTTGGTTGGACTGGGCGAGACCTATGCGGGTTACTTCTGCCCTGAGATCATTCCTGAAATGGTTGAGTTCTTTAAGCCGATTCTCCTCGGGCAGAATGTCGACGATATTCCGGAGCTGTGGCAGCGCATGTATCACTGTGGAAATTTCTGGTGCCGGGTCGGGCTTGGTGCCTCGGTGCTTTCGGGAATCGAGTCGGCCTTGTGGGATCTCAAAGGGAAGCTCGAAGGCAAGCCGGTCTCCGAATTACTCGGAGGGAGCGTTCATGAGAAGTTGTTCTGCTACGCGACCGGAGGGCCGTCAAATTACCCAACGGAACACCTCGCTGAAAAACTCGACTTCTATCAGTCATTGGGATTCAAAGCGGCGAAACTGGGAGTGGGTTCCTACTCGAAGGAGGACGGATCCCGGCTTTCCAATGATCCGAATGAAGCGGCTGATTTTGAAGCTGGAAAACTGGACTTCGTACGCTCTCGATACGGTGGGGATTTTCAACTGATGCTGGATGGGCACATGGGGAACAGTTCAACGCACACCTGGGACACCGCAACAGCCATCGCTGTGGTGAAAGCGTGTGAACCGTATGACCTATTCTTTTTTGAGGAACCCCTTCACTACACCGATCCCTGGGGCTACGCTGAGCTCTGTGCCGCGACTTCGGTGCCGATTGCCGGGGGTGAGTGTCTCACCGCTGACTATGAGTGGCGCACTTTCATCGAGCGTGACTGTTTTGATATCGGGCAACCGGATGCGGGATTCATGGGAGGCCTCAGCGAGTTCATGACCGTGGCAAAACGCTTTGAGGACAAAGGTCGAAAGATCGCGACTCACGCCTGGGGAGCCGGAGGCGTTTTTATGCAGAATTTACACTGTGGATTTGCCTGTTCTAATACCGCTATACTTGAAATCCCACCTGCATGGGGGCCGTTGCATTCGGAAGTAGTCGGTGACTCCTTTCAAATGGAAGACGGGAATGTGCTGCCACCCACTAAGCCGGGGCTGGGAATTGTCCTGAGCGACGAGACAAAAGCGGCTTTCCCTTTTGTTCCCGGCAGCGGAGAATACAACAATGTTCCCGGGAAGATCCTTCCCGAGCACCGCAAAGAAAATCAGTCTTGAAGAAACTACTCGTTACCGTGTCGCCCGATTCGGAAGTGGCTCCCTCTCTGGAGCAGTCCGGCCAGTTTCAAATTAATCGTATTGAGCAATCAGTGCCAGACTGGATCGCGGGTGATGGTTTGGATTCGGAGGTTCTATTCTGCGATGCACCTTCTGCGGATTTTGCACAGATGGATTCTGTTGA
>JAOFXR010000057.1 GCA_028047635.1 Verrucomicrobiales bacterium | reverse complement strand
TCCGAATCGAGCGAATCATCTCACGCGGGCATCGATCCCCTTCCGATTTCTGGTATGATCAGGATACCTCCGAGTGGGTCCTTATTCTGAAAGGGGAAGGAGAGCTCATCTTCGAAGATTCAAATGAGCCGGTCACTTTAAAACCCGGTGACTGGATTGAAATTCCGGCCCATCGACGGCACCGGGTGGCAAGCACATCAGAACAAGAAGATACCGTTTGGCTTGCTGTTCATTGGAAGTAAGGGCTTCCCTCCCATCGCAGCGCATCCTGCATGAATCCCTATCGCAATCGTCACACCATTATGCTTACGACCCGCTTTCACACTCTGCTGCTCTTTGGCTTCCTCAGTTTCTTTGCACTCTTTCATGCCAAACCGGCTGCGGCTGAGCCTGTCGAGCTGAACCTTTTCCCAAAGAACGCCACCTTTGACGGACTGGACGAACAACTCTTTCCACTCGGCTGGAGCAAAAATGGAGAACACCTTGCCGTTCTCTCGGCGAGACCCAATGAGGCCGCTGATGAGCGCACCTGGGAGTGCCGCATCCTCGACCTCGTTGCCGACAAGAGCCTTCATACTGAAACCTTTTATATTGAGGGGAGCGGAGGAATCGCTCCTTTTTGGCAGGCCAACGGAGCCAAAGTGTCAGCGCTGCTCGATACTTTTGGAATTGAGTTCGATTCGAAACCCTTTCAACTTCACACCTTCCCCGCTCTTGCAGGGAAATACCGTGGCGAATCTTATGAAACGGTCCTCACCCGTGGCTACGCTGAGGAGCCGCTCTTTGGCTATCGCGGAGTCAAACACCTGAAGCTCGCCCTGAGCAACCAAGAGGGAAAATCAAAAACCATTCTCGATCTCAACTACGAAGAGTTTTTCCCCATTGCAGCAGGAACCATCGGCTACCTGCCCAATCCGCAGGGAAATCGTATTGCCGTCCTCCTCGCCCTCACCAAACGTGGTTATGAAGGGCCACCTCACGTGAGGACACTTCTCGTCGTGGGTGCACGAATTGGGGAAAAGTTCTGACCTGAGGGCTCCCGCTCTTCACCTAGCCCTTCAGAGCCCACAGCTCGATAGCCACCTTGCCAACTCCGGCGACGAGCACCAGTAAACTCACGATCCCAAGAGCCTTGGTGAGTATCGAGTCTTTCTCCGCACCGAGGCTGAGTTTCGGATACATGAGAAGCGCAATCAAGGAGCCGCCGGCTAGACCGCCGGCATGAGCCGCATTATCGATGAACTGTTTCCCAAGGAGCCCAATGATAACCAAAACAATCATTGATTGGATAAGACTGCTGCTAAGCCACTCAGGGAGCTCTTTTCGAAATTTATAAGAAAGGACCAAAAGAAAACCAAGGCACCCGAGAATGCCGCCCGAAGCCCCTACTGACGGAATCTCGGTTGCCCCGCGCAAATAGAGGCTCGCAAGCGAACCGGTAATCACGCTCGCCGTGAAAACAAAACTGAGCACAGACGAACTCACCAGGGCGCTCAAAACACGTCCCAAACTATAGAGAGCCATTCCGTTAAACAGGATATGAACGGGCCCGCCATGCATCAAACCGGCAGTGATCACACGCCACCACTCGCCCTGCTTGAAAACCTCATTGTGCAAAAGCGCAGCAGCCATCAGTGAATCCGGCAATGTCACTACTACCTGCCCCACAAAAATAAGAACCAGAACGCCAAGCGCCACTTTCAATCCGTTCAGCTTTTTGGTCGAAATCCAACGGCTGAAAAGAGCCCCGTTCACGAGGCTATGATTCAATTCATTAACCGATAATTTTTCGATGCGCCGGAACCAGGCCATCGAAGCGTCAACCAAAGGAAATAGCCCAAAATAGATGCCACCAAGCAACGCAAACACCAGCAAATCAGGAACAAACCAGGCCACGCCGACAAGACCGGTCAAAATGAGGAACGATTTCGCGATCCGATTTTGTAAACCAAGCCGATAAGGTCCCGCCTCAATCTGACGCGTATGAGGTAAAATCAGTGAGCTTGGGACGATACGATCAAACCAGGGAAAAACCATTCCCCGAGGCGGTGGGACCGACCCGAGTAGTTGTTTCATTTCCTCTTTTGTCTCAACCACTATCAACTGCCCGGGCTCGTATCGGATCCCGTCAATGTTGGCGTAAGCACTCATCTCTACGCCATAATTCCCCCTGCCCGATTCAGGGACTTCCTTAAGCAAATTCAAATCACGCCAGGGAATCGACGGCGTCAAATACTCATGAAACCAGATCTCATCGGGAAACCAATAATCTGAAATACGCAATGGTGGATGGGATTCTGAATCGCTCAAATGAAGCTGGGCCGAAGGTTCTCAGGGCTCCGAGTGACCCCTCATGCGAAAAGCTAACGTAGAATCGAGCCACGTAAATCAAACGTCTCCCCCTCTTTCGCGTGACAGTACCATCAAAAAAACTGTTCATTCGAACTTTACAGCTTTGAAAATCCGGATAACCATACAACTGTTCTCTTGAACAATTTATTCAAAGATCCATGTAACACACCCAGCAGATGAAACATTCACTATTCTTACTGACCCTCGCCGGATTTATTCTAACCATTCACACCGGCCAGGCAAAAGATTACCCCGCACCATCTGAAGCTAAAAGGCTGAGTGCAGGCACTCCCATCCTCTGTGGGGTTCCCCCCAAATCAGCAGAAGTAATCATCGACTCCACCGCTCTTTCCAAAGAAGCCGAATCGCTGGACCTCCTCCTTGAAGCGCTTTCGCCGAAACGGAGCCAGCAGTTGGAAAAGATGATCAATCAGGGGACCCTCGAGGAGCTTGTCGCGATTGACGGAATCGCAGAAGGCAGAGCCAAAACGATCATCGCAGAGAGACCCTACGGGGAAGTGAAAGAACTCATGCTGATCAAAGGATTCGGATACGCGACGGTTGCCTCCGTCATCATGCACGGGAGTCATCTCAAGCCCTGAGAGAAAAGGATTTGGGATAACCCTATCCCGATGCTTCAGCCGGCTGAAAAATCATGTCCCTCTGCGCAATAGCGCACTCGACGGGAAGCCATTCCGAACTCACAATATACCCAATGAAATTTTTCGAATCCGTCAATTCACTCGTTTACTTGTTTCTTGGCTTCACTCTAGTTGCACATAATGTGATGGGAGATGACGGCGATACCACTCACCCGAATATCATTTTCATCCTTGCTGATGATCAGGGATTTGGAGATGTATCCGCGCTCAATTCCGAATCAAAAATCCCCACTCCCAACATCGACCGACTCGCGAAAGAAGGCATGTATTTCTCTGACGCGCACACTTCGTCTTCGGTTTGCACCCCTACTCGCTACTCCGTTTTGACCGGCCGTTATCACTGGAGGACACGCCTTCAAAAGAGCGTTCTCGGAGGATTCTCCGCGCCACTCATTGATTCGGACCGACTGACCGTCGCCGGGTTTCTAAGAGATCACGGTTACGAAACTGCCTGCGTCGGGAAGTGGCACCTCGGAATGGACTGGCCTCTAAAGGAGGGTGGCACTGCAGATGACAAAGGAAACTTCAGTAAAAAAGGATCAGACATTGGATGGGATGTTGACTACAAAGCGCCGATCAAGAACGGCCCCGTCGACGTTGGCTTTGATACCTTCTACGGGATCAGCGCTTCTCTCGATATGCCGCCTTATGTCTTCATTCAGAATCGTATTCCCACCGAAGAGGCTACCGTTGAAAAAGCCTTTCATCGCCCCGGTCCGTCCGGTCCTAATTTTGAAGCCGTAGATGTGCTGCCGAACATCACCGAGCGAACCGTTGAGATCATTCAGGAGCAGGGAAAAAAGAAAACGAAATCCCCCTTCTTCATCTACTTCCCTCTCAATGCACCGCACACACCCATCGTTCCCAGCAAAGAATGGCTCGGAAAAAGCGGGATCAACGATTACGGCGATTTCACGATGCAGGTCGACGACACCGTGGGGCAAGTTCTCGACGCTCTCGACAGTTCCGGTCTGACCGACAACACACTCATCATTTTCACGACGGACAACGGATGCTCACCTCAAGCCGACTTCCCAACGCTGGCAGCGGCCGGACACGAACCAAGCTACATTTACCGGGGACACAAAGCCGACATTTTCGAGGGCGGACACCGCGTTCCTTTCCTCGCCCGCTGGCCGGGGAAAATCAAAGCAGGCACCAAATCTGATCAGATGATCGGACAATTTGACCTCATCGCGACTGCCGCTGAAATCATTGGTGAAAAGGTTCCCGATGGCGCCGGCGAAGACAGCATCTCCTTTCTTCCTGCCCTGCGGGGAGAAGAGGCAACGATCCGCTCTTCACTGATTTCGCAGTCCATCAACGGTAGCTTCGCGATTCGCGACGGCAACTGGAAGCTCGCTCTCTGCGCGGACTCTGGAGGTTGGAGCGATCCAAGACCCGGACGCGTCGATACCAGTGAAATGCCGTCAGTTCAGTTGTTCGACCTCTCCGCTGACCCCGGAGAAAAAAACAATCTCGCATTGGAAGAGCCCGAACGCGTGGCGGCAATGACAAAGGCTTTGAAAAAAGCGATTAACGATGGCCGCACCACTCCGGGGCCAAAACTTGAGAATGACGTCCCAATCACGATCATTAAAACCGTTCCTAAGTCAGCGAAACCCAAAGGGAAGGCAAAGGCCTCCAAGAAGAAAGCAGCGTAAGAAATAGGATCTAAGAGGAGGAGTGGAATCGTCTACCTCCATCCCTCTTCCCATGCGCGCCTCGTCCAGCAGTTCCCTCTTCGGAGTCGTAGTTCAGTGTCTTTCGCAGCTCGCGATTTGCGCCTACCTCATTTGGCTCGCAGTGAATGAGCACGAGGTGGGCTCCGCCGCGGAAAAAGTCGATCAAGTTATCTTAATCGATTTCCTGGGATTCTTTCTGCTTTCATTTGTCCTCTCTGCCGAGAGTCGATCCGTTCACTGGACATGGCCCATCTCTTTCGATATGGGTCTGCGAGTCATCGGATACATTGCTCTGATCATCATTTTCATCTGGTTTATGGAAGGGGCTGCGGGGTGGACCATCGCTATTGCCTGGGGATTCGGAATTCTCACCAACCTTTCGAATGTTCAAAGCCTGCGGAAAGAAGCCATCGCCCGCGTCATCTGGGCAATCATCAGCGCCTTTCTCGCGGCACTCGTTGGCAGCATCCTTGGAGTAAAAGAAGACGACCTCCTCACCGAGCATCTCCCTACCCTACTTGGATGGGGGCTCCTTTACTTCGGAAGCGTTGCAATTGGCTCCTTGGCTTTCGGATTCGCTGCCTACCTTGAAAAAGAATCGGGTGACACCTCGAACCGGTGACCCAAACCAGCCACGGGCCTCAGCTTTTGGCTCGCGCACATTTTGTAGGTGAAGACCGCGACTTCGCTCTTCGAACTTTCGGATATCCCAGAGCATTGTCCGCGCCCACTGGGCGGGGCCACCTTGAAGCAGCTACAGGCAAAGCCACGTTCAAACATAATTTCCCTAAAATCGAAACCGTTGGATCACTTTACCTTCCGGAGACTCGGCCCGCAGTTGCTTGATGGTCGCGTTTCCTTCCGGCAACTTAATCCTCAGATGAATCACCGTCTCTGTCGCGGGAACGAGAAGCTCAAATTCACCGGAAGCGCTCTTCTTCATCTTAGCTGCATTCCCTTTGACGAAATCGCCTTCATCTTCAAGGCGCCACGCGATGGAAATACCGCCTTCGGGATTCGCCAATTCTCCAGACAACCGAATCCGAAAAGGCCCCTTCAACTTCACTTGGTTATTAGCAATAAAAGGAGCCAGTCTCGCTTTCCCATTCAAATCGTGAATCCGCAGCTCGCCTTTCTTCGAAGTCAGTTCTGCATTGCGCGCGATCCAGCCGCCAATGTTCCCGGGCTGTTTAGCAGCGGCCTCTCTCGGGCCCACCGTTTTACCATCAAGGTAGTGATCAAAATACCGATTCCAGGTCTCAGCCATTCCTTTGATAAAACCGGGAGGACTCAGCTCCTGCGTCCAGCCGCCGAGGCGCTGCTTAAGCCTCGCCGCCACTTCAGGGTGCTCTGCTATGAGATTGGTAGACTCGCCCGTATCAGTAACCACATCGTAGAGATACTCTCTCGTCCCACCGATTAGCAGTTTCCAGCTGCCTTCGCGAATCGCCGACTGCGATGCCCACCTCCAAAAGAGCACCTCGTGGGGAGCCCCTTCCACTTCGCCGGCCAGATGCGGAATGATATTTACCCCGTCGAGCAACGCACTGTCTTCAGCTCCCGAAATAGCCACTGAAGTTGCCGCGACGTCGAGAGAACTAACAGGCTCGTCAAAGACCTGCTTCGCTGGAATGGTTCCCGGCCACGTCACCACGTAAGGGACCCGAATTCCACCTTCGCTTAACATTCCCTTCTCACCATTCATCGGCGCGTTGAGAGAACCATCCCATCCCGGACCTCCACCGGGAGCGTCAATTTTGTGAATTTTCAATGGGGCGCCGTTGTCTCCGATAAAAAAGATGAGCGTCTTCTCTGTGATCTCTTTTTCGGAAAGCTTCTCCCGAATCGCACCGACACCGTCATCCATCGCTGAAATCATCGCGAGCGCCTGACGCCGACGTTCCGGCATCTCACCGGGAAAACGGGAAAGATATTTCTCAGGCGCATCCAAGGGAACATGGGGAGCCCTGTAGGCGAGGTAGAGGAAAAAAGGCTCATCGGAATGACGATCAATGAAGGCAGTCGCGGCAGCACTGCACGCATCGAGATGATACATGCCCGTGCTTTCAAGCCCGACCTCTTGATCCGATCCGTCTAAACCGAAATTCACCCACGCGGACTGGCCCGAGTTCTTTGCATAGAAATCATCAAACCCGTGCGACGGAATCTCTTTCGCTGGCCCGAGATGCCATTTTCCAATTTGACCGGTCGCATAACCCGCCTTCTGCATCCGCTCCGCAATCGTCTCTTCCGCATTGAATCCTTCGAGACCGCTTCCGTTGGTCTCGAGTCCAAAACGACTCTGGTCCCGCCCCGCAAGAAGCCCCGCTCGTGACGGGACACATTGAGGAGCCGTCACGTACCCGTTCGTGCAACGAGCACCGTCCGACGCGAGTTGATTAATGTTAGGCGTCTTGAGATCCTCGTAAATCCCCGCCGCTCCGATATCCGGCCAACCATGATCATCGGTAAAAATAACGATAATGTTAGGTTGATCGGCCGCCCGGGCGCTGAGCGACAAGCCCAGCCCGGTAAGAATACAAAAAACTACCCATTTCATTCCTCAAGCCTACAGGCTCAGCAGCCGCAACACAATCGCGACGAGCATCAGGTCAGCAAAAAGATGCCCGATCCACGGCAGTAGCAATCCCCCATAACGATTTCGCATCTGCCGCCAGCCCCAGCCTCCCATCGCAATCATCAGAAATCCGATTGGAAGTTTCACCGGCGTTAGAAACAGCAATAGGATGGGAAAGTGAAAACACCCGAAGAGAATATCTCCCGGCGAGAAATACTTTGTCTTCGTAGAGAAGAGCTCCCGCCAGAAGAGTTCTTCGAGCGGTGGATTAATGATCAATAAATAGACCACAAAAAGAGGACCACACGAACCGGCAAGCGCCGAAACTTTCTCACCCACAAAGCCCTTCGAGACGGCATAACCAGAGAGCACAAAATAGAGCCCCACCGCAATGGCCAACATGAAGAGAAACAGCCAAATCGAGAATCCCTTAAACAGCATCGAGAGTGAAATGCGTTCCTGGTTCACTGACAAGGCCAGGACGATCAGACCATGATAAATCAACAAGGCAGCCCAACCACTCTTCAAGAGAAGGATACCCACCGCCATCGAGACAAAGGGAGCCGCCAACCAAAGGCGCTGAAGCGAGCTGGTCGAGTTTGTATTCACTCCTGAGGGGCGGCATACATTCCTCCATCACCCCGTCGCTTCTGAAACGGCGCGCTCTCGACGATACCGAAAAGGATTTCTTTAAGGGTCGCTCCACGGGACTCTGCATTCGCCACGATCTTGTCAATCGTCGGGGCATCAAAATATTCAATCCCACGCCCCACCGCATAGGTCATCATCTTCTCCGTGATCGCACGATGAAAATCACCATGACGGGATGTCGCCAACACTTTGCTCAACTCATTCGCATTTTTGAAGGTCTCCCCTGTCATCAACGTGCCGCTCGCATCGATAGGCTTGCCTTTGTAATCATCAATCCAAAGCCCCATCGGGTTGTAGTTTTCGAGGGCCAGGCCAATCGGGTCCATCCTCGCATGACAGGATGCGCACACCTTCTGCTCCGAATGCAGCGCTAACAAATCTCGAAGTGGAAGATTCTTTTTGTCTCCTTTTGCGGTCTCCTCAAGCGCAGGAACATCCGGAACGGCTGGCGGGGCCGGTGTCGCAAGGAAGTTCTCCAACACGAACAGGCCGCGCTTCACTGGAGAGGTTCGAGTAGGATTCGAAGTGACGATGTGAAACGTCGCCTGGCTAAGCATTCCTCCCCGATGAGAATCGCCTCCCAGATCCACTTTTCGCAACTCATTCCCTTTCACTCCCTCGATGCCATACCACTCAGCAAGAGGCTCATTGAGAAATGTGTATTTGGCAGTGAGTAATTCCGTCGCGGGACGGTTGTTTTGAAGAATATGCGCAAAGAACTTTTCGCTTTCTGCCTTCATCGACTCCCTGAGGCGCCCATTGAAAATTCGTCTCGCTTTCCCGAGATCTTTCTCATTCAGAATTCTCCGCTCATCCAGTGCGATCGTGGGGACATCACGCGCTTGAAGCCACTGACCAACGAAATTTTGAACGAAACGGAAAGACTTCTTCTCCTTGAGCATCCGATCCACTTGTTTCCTTAAATTAACCCGAAGCTTTCCCTCGCTCGCAAGTTTCATCAATTCTTCGTCGGGACATGAACTCCAAATGAAGTAGGAGAGTCTCGAAGCCAACGCGTATTCATCAATCGGAACGACTTTTCCGGGATTGTCAGGCTCCGGCTGAACTTCGGCACGCATCAGAAATCGCGGACTCACCAGAATCGCTTTGATTGCCTGAGCGATGCCGTCCTCAAATCGCTTGTTGGGTTGCATGTCAACTTGCCGAGCAAGTGCGACCAGTCTTTTCACCGTTCCGTCATCGACCGGACGGCGGAAGGCAAGACTCGCAAAGCGTCGCAAGATCGTTTCGCGGTAGGGATCCCTCGCCTTCTCATCGTCTGAGGGAGCTCCCTCGGAAAACAACCACCTCAATTCCCAGGGGTAATCTTTCTGACTCCCGTCGAGCGGCCCGCGATAACGAATCGACTTCACACCGACAGCGAGTTCGTGCTCTCCTTCTTCGGGCTTACCACCCTCCTCAGTCGCCAACCAAAGCGTTTGTCCGTTCCCCTTTTTGAAATGGGCTTTCGTCTTTAAGGTGAGTGTTTTGGAATTATCCCAGCCCACCTTGCGTTCCGTGAGCGTCTTGTCATCCACTCCGACTTTCAGCGTCGCGCTGTGAGAACTCGCTTCGTCGGATCCACGAATGTAAAAATCGACCCGGATCTCGTATTCGCCATCAAAGTTGATCCAGGGCTGTGCCTCCATTTTACGGGCGTGATTAAAAGGCATCCAGTTCACCCCCCCAATCGCCGCTTCGCGTGTCTTTAAACGAATCTAAATTGGGCCACCACTCCACAATCTCAGGGCCATTCGTTGGGACTCCTTTTTTTACGACCCGCTCTGCTGCTTCAAGATACTTCTCCATCAACAAGGGAGAGATACTCAGCACATCGCCGATTGTATCAAATCCATATCCGGTATCATCTGCAGGCAGAACATCGTAAGCAGGAAAATCCACATCGAGCAAATCTTTGACCGTGTAGCGGTATTCCTCGCGATTCATGCGCCGAATCGTGACCCGCCCGGGGTCAGGATTCTCGTGATCGATTTTAAAGACCTTGCTCTCGATGAATGCGAGAACCTTCTCCCGCTCTTCCGTTTTGAGCTGCGTCTTATGCGCCGGAGGCATGAGATTGCTTCTCACATTTTTCCAGATCTCATACCAGACGTCGAAGTTATCGAGATGCTCCGCAACGGTTTCGAAATTGTCCATCTCGAAATCGCCTTTGCCCATCCCATCGCCATGACAGTCATAACAATGGTCCATCAAGATGGGCTCAATTTTGTCAAAAGCGGCTTCATCAGCCACCGCCAGGCTCGAGCAAAACCCTGCCACTGCGACAAAAAGAATAAAGGGAACGTATTTCGACATCTCTATATTTTCTTATGAAAGGAACGGCACTCTCTACTTCCTTTCGAAAGTCACAAATCGCAGCGTATCGCCCTTTCCGACTTTGCCACCCACCTCTACCGATACGGTTGTTTCACCTTCAGGGACGCTTATGTCTGGAAAAGTAACCGAACCCTCATCTGCTGATAGTTTCCCGGCGACCGATTCATCACCAATGATCAAAGTGATATCGCGCTCGCCAATGGGCTCTGTCCACGAAACAGATACCTCGAATGGGCCGGTTCGCGTGAAATCAACCATCCACTTTCCAGCCGTTCCCCAGCCCGTTTGGTTGCCCACACGCCAATCCTGAATCGAGAGATCTGAAATAAGCTCTTCATCTGCTCCCAGAAAAATACGGGGCGGAGCGTAGTTATCCTCCCGCGTTGAAGACACATCAGCCATCCAGGCTTCGTAAGCCTTGCGCAGCTCCTGAACTTTATCAGGCTTGCTATCATAGAGGTTGTTCGTTTCGCCTCGGTCTTCTGAAATATGGTAGAGCTCAAAACCGGGGACATTGGCTTGACCGTCAAGCGTCTCGAGACCGAAACCACTCCCACGCAAAAGCTTCCAGTCTTGCGTCATCAGAGCAAAATGGTGAAACGACTGAGGTATATCGCCTCGGTGCGTTTGAATCACGAGGCTGCGATCCGGCCACTCTTTTCCCTCTCCCTTGAGCAGCGGCAAAACACTCTTTCCATCAAACTTCACATCACCCGAAACTTTCGCTCCCGCAGCATCGAGCAAGGTCGGCATGATATCGATATGAGCGGATATTCGATCGCTCTTCACGCCCGCATTCAACACCTCAGGCCAGCGCGCATAGAACATCGTGTGAATGCCTCCTTCGTGAACGGTCGCTTTCATGCCACGAAATGGACCGACATAGCGCATCGTGTTAGGGCCATTGTCCGTAAAAAAGAGCACCAATGTGTTCTCGAGAAGATCAGACTCATCTAGAAAAGCGTCCATCTTTCCCATGTTCTGATCGATATTCTCGACCATCGCAAAAACACGAGCAACGGTATCCTTGTGCTTGTCAGAAACGTTTCCAGCGAGCGCCGGAGTGAGATCAATTGACTTGTAGTAGGCCAACAAGTCCTCGGGCACATCATGATAAGGCCCATGTGGAGCATTCGGTGGCAGGTAGACGAAAAACGGATCACCTGACTCCTGGCTCTTCTTCATGAAGTCGATCGCAGCATCGAAATAGACATCGGTGCAATATCCCTTCGCCTGAATCTTTTCCCCATTGTGAAAAAGAATCGGATCCGTGTAGCGTTTATCGTTTTCAATAGGCTCCGACGGCTGAGCCAGTCCACCGCCGCGATGAATGAGGACCTCGTCAAACCCCTGATCCTGAGGACGAAGCGGGAAATTATCGCCGAGGTGCCACTTCCCGAAAATTCCCGTCGCGTAGCCTTCTTCCTTGAGCGCTTCCGCCATCGTCACCTCATCAGGCTCCATCATCGACCGGCCTTTGAACGTGTCGATGCAACGGGTCCGATAATTGTAGCGTCCCGTCATGAGCGACGCGCGGGTCGGAGAGCACACCGGACTCACATAGAAATTGGTCAACTCGGCACTCTCTTTCGCAAAGCGATCAAGATGAGGGGTCCTGATCACAGGATTCCCCGTCGCGCCGAGATCACCGTAGCCCATGTCATCGGGCATCACGACAATGATGTTCGGACGCGTCTGAGCCTGAAGAGTTTCGGAGGCGCACAGGGCCATTCCTGCGGCGAGAATGAGGAGGTATTTGACGAAAGTCATTCCTGCAATCTCGTCAGGGCCAGACCAATTTGCAAGAAAGGTGCCCCGCCGTATCACGCCATAAAAGCAGACTCCAAATTTCAGGGAAGTGCCCTCACCGATACAGATTTCAGCCGCCACCGCCCCGGAGTCTCGGATCCATAGTGAGGCGCACTACTCAAAACAAGAGACTCGCCCTTTTTCAACACCCCAATATCGCTGAGAACGCCCGACTGGTCTTTGTCGTCGATATCACCATCCACACAATAGATCGCAAGCGGTGCCTTGTCAGCGACCTGATAAAAACCGCCACAAACGCCATTGCCGGCGATCACTTCCGCATACTGAATCACGACATCGCGGTCGAAGGTAAGGGTGAGCGTTTCGCCGCTTTCAACCTGTTCGAATTTTCCACCACTCACACCGACACCTCGCTCATTTGCGATCAAGTCCCCCGAGGAAGGTTTCAGCGTCATCTCAAGCCCAGGTTGCCTTTGCACCGAATCCACGGCCCCATCACCCGTCAGCGAAAACCGAACGGGCTTGCCTAATTTCGCCGCCGCGAGCCTGTGCCCGCCGCTGTTGCGATGAAGCCTAGCCACACGACTGAGATGTTTCACCAAGGGCTGCAACCCGGGCTCACTGATACGATTATTTTCTTCGGGGGAATCGCTACTTAAATCGTAAAGCTCGATCGGAACACTTTTTCCAAGACGCAAGAGGCTCGCATCAAAAAAGAGCTTCCACTGTCCTTCGACGATTTCACCGTTCACCACCGGCGAATCCAATCGCAGCGCAGCAACCGCAGGGTCGGACTTGGATTCTTTATGATCATGAGCAAATACCGGAGGACGCGCGCCAAGCGCTTCACCCTGCCACGCCTTCAAAACACTGAAGCTATCTTCCGCTCCCTTTTCCCCTTGAATCGGATCAGGGAGTTCGCTCCCAATGAGTTCCGCGAGGGTCGCAAATACATCGGTATGACAAATCAACTCGGGGCTTGTTTCCCCTGCCGTCGCCGCATCCCCATTTCCAATGCCTCCTCCTCCCCACGCCACGATATAGGGAACGCGATGCCCGCCTTCGTAGGCTGATCCCTTATGACTACGAAATGGCCCCGTCGCGATATCGCTGTTTTTCTCAGCACCGTTATCACTCGTAAAAACAACGAGCGTGGTTTCGATCAATTTCTTTCCAGGGTTCCTCGGGTCGTCGGACTGCTCCAGCCAATCCATAAAACGCCCCAGGATAAGATCATTTTCATAAATAAAATCGTGACGCAAA
>JAOFXR010000056.1 GCA_028047635.1 Verrucomicrobiales bacterium | reverse complement strand
CGTGAAACGCCCAGATCGGCATTTCAGTCAATACCTCAGCAACACTGACCGGCCCATGAGCACAGATCGGGACCAGCGCCGCAATGCGATCCGGTTCCGCGGCCGCAAACGTCCACGCCCCCATCGCACCGAGACTGACGCCTGAAAGATAGATGCGCTCAGGGTCGATCGGATAGGTCTCAAGAAGCTCGTCCAGTAAGACGCTAAGACGATCAGCCGGCCACCCACCCTCAGGCAACTGAGGCGAGACAGTGAGAAACGGAAAATCTTTTCTCTTTTCCACAAACGAGGGAGGCCCATAGCGCTTGAGCATTTCGAGATCATTGCCACGGAGACTGCTCCCGTGAAGATAAAGTAGCAGAGGCCATTTTTTTCCGGCCAATTGGTCATCTCCTTCAGGTAAGTAAAGCCAATACCGCCATGGTTGTTTCCCCTCGCGATCCGAACATGCCTTTGCCGAGACAGCGACCTGCGCTCCTGATCCGGTGGGCTTGTCAGATTCTTCAGCTGCTAATGCCAGCGAGACTGACAGATACAAAAAAAGACCGCTCAGGAAGCAAGATGCTTTCATGAACGGTCTCATTAAAATCAATACCGGAGCTTATCCGGCCTGAATAAGCTTAAAGCTGTCCGCAATCGTCGATCGTCACTTCCTTCGAAGTACGGCCGCTTCGAGCTCCGAAGCCCTCGACTTTCTCGACAACATCAAGACCTTCGGTGACTTGACCGAAAACGACGTGCGCCCCATCGAGCCACTCTGTTTTCACGGTGCAAATGAAGAACTGTGACCCATTGGTGTTAGGACCTGCATTCGCCATGCTGAGGATTCCGGGACCAGTGTGCTTCAGTTCAAAGTTCTCGTCTTCAAACTTACGCCCGTAAATCGACTGTCCGCCGGTTCCGTCGCGGTTAGTGATGTCGCCGCCCTGAAGCATAAATTCTGGAATGACCCGATGAAAAATGCTTCCTTTGTAGCTGATACCTTTTTCACCGGTGCAAAGACATCGGAAATTCTCAGCCGTCTTAGGCACTACATCCGGACGCAGTTCCATGACGATTCTGCCCAGTTTCTCTCCGCCAGCCGACACGTCAAAAAAGACGCTCGGTAGATCTTCGTTTGTTTTACTCATAAAAATGACCAGACAGCGTGTCGCTCGATTATTCCACTACTTTAACGTTTTTAATGACCACATTAGCGAGTGGCACATCGCTCATCTGCTGAGGACGCGTGTTTCCGCCTTGTCCGGCGAGGAGGTCTTTTGCCCCCGTCTCAACTTTCGCGATTTTCTCGACGACGTCCATTCCCTCAACGACTTTGCCGAAAACAGCGTAACCCCAGCCATCAAATGACGGGTAATCGAGATTGGTGTTGTCCCCGTGGTTAATGAAAAATTGAGCCGTAGCGCTGTGAGGATCGGACGTGCGGGCCATTGCAATACTTCCCTTCTCGTTCTTCAGACCGTTCTTCGCTTCGTTTTCAACAGGGTCGCTCGTTGCCTTTTGCTCAACGTTCCCCTCATCATCGACGCCAAAGCCACCGCCCTGAATCATAAATCCCTTGATGACGCGATGAAACACGGTGTTGTCGTAGAAACCTTCTTTGGTGTATTTAAGGAAATTAGCGACCGTCTTGGGGGCCTCTTCCTCATTCAGTTCAATGGTGAGATTTCCTTCACTGGTCTCAAGAACCACTTTAGGTCCGGCCACGGTGAAAGAAGCGAATGCAGACGAGAATGCAACGACGGTGAAAAACGAAGTAATTACGTTCATAGTTAGTTGGGAAGAAATGGTTGTTCGAATGACTGTGGGACGTATAACAGACTTATCCCATTCAACAATAGTGAAATTTAATACAATCTCGAAGGGAAGCTGAGGAAAACAGTACCCCGATGAGAACGTTATGTTCCTTTTTGCACACCCCAAATGGCTTAAAACTGAGCCCTTTGCATCTTGCCCTGAACCTTCCCTGCTGTATGATTTCGAAATTGTAGAACGAAATCCCTACTTTTAAGAATATGTCTCTCAAAATTCACAACGCAATGTGGCCCGGTCTCGTCGGAAAAGGTGACGACGAAGGTCAGGAACCACCCATTTCTCTGGACTGTATGCTCGAACTCACCGCCGCTGCTGAAGTGGACGGTCAGAAGTATGACGGCATCGATTACTTCCTGTTCTTTCCCCACACCGATCCCTACGCAAGCGACGAAGACCTTCGAGGTATTGCTGATAAGATCGCCGGACACGGTTTTGACGTCGGTTCGCTCGTGGCTCCGATCTGGCCGGGAACGGTTGGTGATACCGCGATGGGTGATGATGCCGCTCAGGGAAAATTCCTTGAGTCAGTCAAAGTGGCCTGCCGCATTGCCGGTGTCTTCAATGATCACGGGGTGCGTAAGCGCGGCGTGATCCGTGTCGATTCGGCAGAATTTGGCGTTGAGAAGTGGAAAGAAAATGCGCCGGCGAACACCAAGCGTATTGCAGCCACTTTCCGCGAAGCCGCGAAAATCGCAGCTGACAACGGTGAGCGTCTTGCCGCCGAAGGTGAAATCTGCTGGGCAGGAATGCACAGCTGGAAAGACATGCTCGACCTTCTCGAAGAGGTTGGTATGCCCGAGACGTTCGGCTTTCAGGCTGACCTTGCTCACACCTACCTTTATCTCCTTGGCTACAACGCTCCTGAGCACGCACTGCTGAAAGAAGGCTACGGCGAAGACGAGTTCTATGCCGCTTACGAGGAAATGACCGATAAGCTTCGTCCCTGGACGATTGATTTTCACGTCGCTCAAAACGACGGCACCGTTCATGGCGCCGGAAGTCATGATAAAACCGGTAAGCACTGCCAGGCAGACGATCCGAACGGCAAGCTCGACATCGTTCGTTGCTCTGAGTATTGGCTGAAAGATTACGCGGACCGCGGTATCGAGCACATCTGCTGGGATGGTTGCATGTTCCCTAACGAGGTTCTCGAAACGCCAGAGACATGGAATACCATTCTCAAGTCAATGATCGACGTGCGTGACGCCGTCGGCTGATCGACTTAGCCCCCTTTTACAAGAGCGGCTGATTCGGGGAACCGGATCAGCCGCTTTTTTTGTGCTTCAGTCAACAGGCCGTTAGAGGAAAAGCGATTGGTGTCCGTTTTTTAATAGAAACAGTCTATCCACCTCTATCATGCGAAGCTCGATGACCTTTTACTAACGATATGAATCGCAGTATGCCCACATTTCTATTGGCTTGTTTTTTTGCTTTGGCAGGGAACGCAGCGGAAAAGCCCGACATTCTCTTCATCGCGATCGATGACCTGAACGATTACATTTCCCCTCTCGCGAACCACCCCGGAATCAAAACGCCCCACTTTGAAAGACTCGCGAAACAATCGGTCACTTTCACGAACGCACACTGCGCCGCGCCGGCATGCCACCCGTCGCGCGTCGCGGTCATGACAGGTGTGCATCCCACGACTTCCGGCATCTATCGAAATCTATTTGGTGCTCATGGTCCCCGCTGGAGAGACGAATCCCCCGCACTGAAGGAGGCTATAGTTCTTTCACAACACTTTCGCGATCATGGCTACCGTGCCGCCGGTGGTGGCAAGATCTTTCACACCCTGCAATGGACTCCCGGAGATTCCCAGAACGATCCCGACGCCTGGGATGACTACCGTGGCGATCCATTGGACCCCATTTCCGCTGATTGGCCCCGCCCTCAATTCAGCCAGCCCCAGCATCTCGGGTTCGTAGGGAAACGTCCTCTCGGACATCACTTGTTCGGCGCAGCGGCGCTCGACGAGCCGGAAGATACCTACGGTGATCATCTTGTCGTCGACTGGGCGATTGAACAGATGACGAGAGACGAAGCGAAGCCGACCTTTCTCGCGGTGGGCCTTTTCCGCCCCCACATTCCGTGGGAAGTCGACCAGCAGTGGTTTGATCTCTATGCCGGAGAGGCCACCACTCTTCCCGAAATCAAGCAAGACGATCTCGACGACGCCCATGACCACGGACGACGGAACTGGCACCAGTGGGTGTCGGACAATGACCAGTGGCAACCCCTTATGCGAGGCTACCTTGCCAGTATCAGCTACGTTGACAACCAGCTTGGACGCCTCCTCGACGCAGTCGGAAATTCACCACGCTGGAAAAATACCGTCATCATACTCTGGAGCGATCACGGCTTTCATATCGGCGAAAAAGAGAACTGGGAAAAGTTCGCGCTCTGGCAGCAGACGACGCGCGTTCCCCTTTTTGTCCGCGCACCGGGAATCAGCGGAGACGGAACGGTAACAAGCGCGCCGGTGACCTTGACCGATCTCTATCCCACTCTTTGCGATCTCGCTGAGATTCCGATTCCGGAGCAGTGCGACGGAACCTCCCTCGTTCCGCTCTTGAAAGATCCGACAGCGACGAGCGCAGGCCCTGCCCTGACATCCTTCCAATTTAACGCTGAAACGAAGCCTTCGCATGCCCTCTCAGGAGAACGCTACCGACTTATTCAATACCCCAACGAATTTACCGAATTCTACGACACGGAAGCCGATCCCAATGAGTTCACCAATCTCGCGAATGATCCAAACTACGCCGAAGAAATTACTACACTGCGAGCTTTTCTCCCCGTAAATGTGGCACCGAACCGAGCCGCCGCGACCGACTCGCCTTACCACCGCGGAAAAGTCAAACAGGCGCCCAAAGGCAGCAAAGGAAAAAAGTAGCGACTGGAGAAAGCGGAGATTGATAGAAGCGGGGTCGTTTGGCATAGTCGCGAGACGATTCTATGAAGTGCCCACACGACCCTTTTCAGGAACAACGCAAAGCCGCCCCGATTCAGACCTGTGACTTCCAGGGCGAAACGGTCCCCATGATTCTGCGGCACGCCGACCTGCGGGCCGCCTGCAAAGACTGGAAAACCTTCAGCTCTGATGCGCCATTCCGGGTGCCGATCCCCTCAGAAGAAGAACTGCGCCGGGTTCGCCAACTTCCGATCGAAGCCGATCCACCCGAGCAAACGGAATGGAGAAAGATCGTTGAGCCGTTTTTTAAGCGTGCCAGGGCCCCCGAAGTGATTGAGTCTGTCGAAAAGTTGTTCGAAGAAATGCTCGACCTCGCCTTCGAGAGTAAATCGATCGAAATCGTGCGAGATTTTGCGCTGCCCGTTCAGTCCCGCGCGCTTACCTACCTTCTCGACGTTCCGGAGTCAGAAGGTGAGGTCTGGACAAGCTGGGGAATTCACGTTTTTAAGGACGGTGAAGACGGTGAGCAGAAAGGCATGGTGCTCGAAAACTACCTCCAGGAGAAATTCGACGCCGCGGAGAAGAATCCAGGAGATGATTTCTTCTCCGCCCTTACCAAAGTGACCTTTCAGGACCGTCCCCTCACCCGCGACGAAATGACAGGATTCGCTAATCTCGCTTTCGCAGGCGGGCGGGACACCGTGATCCATACGATCGCCAGCATCTTCAGCTATTTTGCCGAACATCCCGAGGCACTTAAATGTCTCAAAGGAGAGCCCAAACGCATCGTCGCCGCGAGCGAAGAATTCTTCCGTGTCGTGACGCCGCTAACACACATCGGTCGAGTCTGTCCCGTCACTACCGATGTTCACGGCCACGAAGTGAAGCCTAAAGGCCGCGTCTCGATGTGTTGGTCATCGGCCAACAACGACGAAACGGTATTTGACTCACCCGAAGAAATCCGACTCGACCGGAAACCCAACCCTCACGTGGCCTTTGGATTCGGGGCACACCTCTGCCTCGGCGCGCCGCATGCACGCCTTCTTGTCAGAACATTAATCGAGAAGTTGAGCGAAAGAGTGAGTTCAATCGAAATTATCGAGTGCGAAGAGAAGATCGAAACTGAGCAGTCCTACGAGCGTTCGGTCGGCTATGAATCACTCGTCATCGCTATGAACCAGCATTGAGCCTTGCGGGCAGGGCCCATCCAACGTTCCAATAATTGCGCCACTTTTACGGTTTTCATTTTTCGGCGGCCTTGTTAAGGTCCCACGCTTCTTACCGAACCTTTTTTCCATGAGTAATAATATTGAGTCACTTCAAACCGAAAACCGGGTCTTTGCACCACCTGCTGAGTTTTCCGCCAATGCCCATGTCAAATCTATGGAGGAGTATGACGCTCTCCATAAGCGCTCGATCGAGGATCCTGATTCCTGGTGGGCTGAGCAGGCCGAAAACCTGACCTGGCAAAAGAAGTGGGACTCCGTTCTCGATTGGTCCGACGCGCCCTTTGCCAAATGGTTCGACGGGGGGAAAATCAACGCTTCAGAAAACTGTCTCGACCGTCACGTTCGCGATGGCAGAGGTGATCAGGTTGCGATCCATTTCGTGGGCGAGCCGGGCGACAAACGTGATATCACTTTTTCCGAGCTTCTCGCTGACACTTCCCGTTTTGCCAATGCACTGAAAGCGCGAGGCATCAAAGCCGGTGACAGAGTGCTTATTTACATGCCCATGGTTCCTGAAGCCGCCGTGGCCATGTTAGCCTGCGCCCGCATTGGTGCGGTTCACTCAGTCGTATTCGGGGGATTCTCCGCGACATCTATCAAGGACCGACTTGAGGATTCAGAAGCCACCGCAGTGATCACCGCTGACGGCGGATGGAGAAGAGGTGGAGTCGTTCCACTCAAAGCAAATGTAGATGAAGCACTCGCTGATTACGAAGGAGTTGATACCGTTTTTGTGCTGAAACGTTGTGAAAACGAAATTACGATGGCTGAGGGACGCGATGTCTGGTGGCATGACGAGGTCGATGGTATCTCAGACGATTGTCCTCCCAAGGGATTTGATGCAGAGCACCCACTCTTCATTCTCTACACTTCCGGCTCCACGGGGAAACCGAAAGGCATTCTCCATACCACTGGCGGCTACCTCACAGGAACCGCGTCCACCTTCAAATACATCTTCGATTACAAACCCGATGATGTTTACTGGTGCACTGCGGATGTTGGCTGGATTACAGGACACAGTTATATCGTCTACGGCCCAATGGCGAATGGCGCCACGCAGGTAATGTATGAAGGAGCACCAAACTATCCTGACTGGGATCGTTTTTGGCAGATCGTTCAGGATTACAAAGTCAGTATTTTCTACACGGCCCCAACCGCAATTCGAGCCTTTATCAAAGCCGGCGACCATCATGTCGAAAAATACGACCTCAGTTCGCTCAGAGTGCTCGGCACCGTGGGAGAGCCGATCAACCCCGAGGCCTGGATGTGGTATCACGACAAAATCGGCGGCGGACGTTGTCCTATTGTCGACACCTGGTGGCAAACCGAGACGGGAGCGATCATGATTTCCCCCCTTCCCGGCGCGACGCCAACCAAACCAGGCACCGCGACGCGCCCCTTTTTCGGGATTGATGCCGCGATTCTCGACGAAACGGGCAATGAGTGCGGCCCGAACGAAGGTGGAAAGCTCGTTATTCGCAAGCCATGGCCCAGTATGCTGCGAACAATTTATAAAGATCCGGCACGGTACAAGGAAACGTATTGGGACGAATACGAGGGCATCTACCTCGCTGGAGACGGTGCAAGAACGGACGATAGCGGCTATGTATGGATCGTCGGACGACTCGACGATGTCTTAAATGTATCCGGTCACCGCCTCGGAACGGCTGAGGTCGAGAGTGCTCTCGTCTCTCACCTCACCGTCGCGGAATCAGCTGCAGTGGGTCGCCCTCACGAGGTCAAAGGCCAGGCTGTGGTTGTATTTGTAACGCTTAAGGAAGGCGTTGAGCCAACCGACGAACTCGCCAAAGAGCTCCGAAATCATGTCGGAATCGAGATCGGTGCGATCGCCAAGCCGGATGAAGTCGTTTTTGCTCCGCGTCTTCCCAAGACACGCTCGGGTAAAATCATGCGCCGACTTCTCAAGGATATTGTTGCTGAAACCGAGTTGAAAGGCGACACCACGACCTTGGAAGATCACGAAGTTGTCGGACAGTTGCAGGAACAATTTCAAAAAGTTTTCAAAGGTTGAACAAAACTCTGCAAGGCTGACGGCTAATGGTAAAACAGCACTTGACGTTGGCCGAAACAGTCCTAAATTCGTTCCTTTCCCAGCCAACGAAGGTTGGATATTAAGGAAGACCTCAATCACTCATATCATGCCGGAAGTCGAAATCAAAAAAGGAGAGCCAATCGATCGTGCCCTCAAGCGCCTCAAGGGCAAAATGGAAGCCGAAGGCATCATGGATGAGATGCGTCGTCTCCGTGCTTTCGAGACACCCGCTCAGAAAACGAAGCGTAAGGACCGTGCCAGTGCGAAGAAGAGCCGTAACCGTGTTCGCTTCCAGATGAGAGATCCCAAAGCAGGAGAGAAGAAGCCAGATACACCAGAGAGCTAACTCTCCGGGTTAAATCCGATACTCCTATTGCAAGAGGCTGCCATTTAATGGCGGCCTTTTTTGTGCCCTGATCTAAAAAGCCCTTCTCCGCTGCGGAGCAAACGAGGACCGCAACCGATTATCGAATCGGTTGGATCGGTTGGATCGGAGAAGTAGGGTCAATCGGGGCCTTCGCCTGAGCAGCAATGCGCGCGGTATTCCCATTCGTTCTATCCTGCGCCCGACTCACCCCCATCGCCTGAAAATCTTCAATCAAAACACTCGATACAAAATCTTTCATAAACGATCTCGCAAACTCAGCGAGCAGATCCACTTCACCCGCATGGTGAAAGAACACCGCGAGCCGGTGCTCCCCTTCAATAAATACAAGTAGATTACCTCCATCAAATCCAAATGAGAGTTGGTCCGGCGACCGGTTCTCCTGAACAAAGTAGAGAGCAATATCATCAAGCGTTGTCGCCAACTCAGCGATGCGTGCCTCTGAAAAGGGAGCATCCTGAAAGAGGACTCTATCGCCGTTCGAGAGGAATACGCCGAAAACGGAACCGGTCGTTTTCAGAGCGCTGAGAGAAGAGGAAAGCGTTTTGGGGCTCATTCGTTGATAGAGTCGCGAATTGAAGAAACAAACTCTTCCATAGGAAGTCTGCGATTCACGATCGCGCCCGCGACCTCCGGGTCCTGCGAATCAGAATTTTGATCAAAGCAGAACCCAAACGTGTCATCGCCTTCGTAAAAAGTTGCTCTGGCTACGGCGCCCATTTCAAGCTTCTCACCGATTAAGATCGCGCATTCCTGCAAAATCATAAGATTTTCTGCAAAGCGGGCCGTGTCTTCCAGACCCGTTTTCCCCTTTGCCGATCCCCGGCTCGCACGGAAGAACCGGGCTTCACCCTTTTCCAGAGCTATGTGAAATGCTTCGTTACCGTCGTCCATAATTTGTGTCACTGGGCTCCCCCGTTAAATCCTTTATCAAAGATAGTCACTCTATGTGCCGCTGTCGAACGATTAGGCCGAATTGAAACCATCAAAAGAGGTCCTTTCGCGTTTTAGTAAAACAGATGCCTCCACTATCTTTGTCATGTATAATAGTAGAAACTCCGTCGGAGGAAACATGACTCTCGCCAACAAAATTACCATCACTCGAATACTGTTGATTCCGGTATTCGTTCTTTTTGCGGCCTACTACAGCAAAAGTATCACGGAAGGAGTTGAGAACATCGATTTGAGGATATGCGCCCTCGTCGTTTTCGCGGTGGCATCACTTAGCGATGCCCTTGACGGCTATATCGCGCGTAATTTCAACCAAAGCACACGCCTCGGCCGCGCCCTCGATCCCGTTGCTGACAAGCTATTGCTCCTCTGCGGGGTCGTCGTGCTCAGCGTCACAAACTGGCACACAGGGCTCCCGATATGGTTTGCAGTGCTCGTGATTGCGCGGGATGTCCTCATTATCCTCGGGGTTCTCTACCTGCATCACACCATCGGAGAAGTAAAAATGAGACCACTCGTTTCGAGTAAAATTTGCACTTTCCTACAGTTAAGTTGCGTATGCTGGGTTTTGCTCGACTTTTGGAGCCGCGATACCCTCCCCCTTCCGCTGGAAATCCTGATTGGCCTCGCGGCCATCTTTACGGTGATCTCCGGATATTTATATGCGAAGGAAGCGATCAGCCAGCTAAGGGAATCCGGCCACACCAGCCCTGACAATCATGCCACGAAATTATAAACCTCAAGTCGCTATTGTGGGACGTCCCAATGTGGGAAAGTCAGCGATTTTCAATACACTCGCCGGTCGTCGTATCGCTATCGTTCACGACCAACCGGGCGTAACTCGTGACCGCATTGCAACCGAGTGCAAAGACGCTCGTATCCCCTATGAATTAACAGATACAGGTGGAATCGGCGCGGTAATTGATGATGGATTTTCTGAACAGGTCCGGGTCGAAGCTGATATTGCGATCTATTCCTCTGATTTAATTCTCTTCGTTGTCGACGTCCGCGAGGGCGTTCACCCCATCGATCACGAACTAGCCGACGTCCTTCGCAAAGGCGACTCCCCGATCCTCCTCGTCGTCAATAAAGTCGATACAGCGAAGTCAGACAATGAAACAGCTTCCTTCTCGAAACTCGGTTTCGAAAACCAGGTAAATATTTCCGCGGCTCACACACGCAACTTCGGCGAACTCGACGACGAGATCTACGAACATCTCAAGCACCTTGAGCTCGAACAAACCGAAACGGACGAAGAAGAGAAAGACGACGCGGAAGACCCCGGTGTTAGAATCGCCATCGTCGGTCGGCCCAACGTGGGCAAATCTTCGCTCATTAACGCGATCCTCAACGATGATCGCAGTATCGTGTCCGATGTCGCCGGCACGACCCGGGACGCCGTCGATGTCCCCTACACCCGCGACGCAAAGAAATACACTCTCATTGATACTGCCGGAATTCGGAAACGGGGTAATCGTGACACTTCCGTCGAGGTGTTCTCCGTGATGCGTTCCGAAAAATCGATTCGCCGCGCCGACATTTGCCTCCTCGTAATTGACGCCTCCTCCGGTGTGGTTTCCCAGGATCGCCGGATTGCAAAAATGGTAATCGAAGCGAACCGGCCTTGTATCGTCCTTCTGAACAAATTTGATCTCTTTCACCCGGATGCCAAATATCAGGATCGAATTGATCAATTCAAAGAGGAACTAGGTGATGATCTTTTCTTCCTTCCCTACGCTCCCAAAGTCGCGATCTCAGCGAAGAACCGCCAGTATCTCGGTAAGATCTTCAATGCCGTGCAGGACGTTGTCGCCGCCGCCGAATCACCGATTCCAACCGGATTGTTAAACCGTCTTCTTCAACAGTCGATCGAGCGCAATCCGCCACCGGTGCGACTCAACCGACGCTTCAAGCTTCTCTACGCAACCCAGCGTCGCGAAGACGAACCCTCCAAGGTTCCCGTTCCCGAATACCTGCTATTCGTGAATCACGCCAACCTTCTCACGAGAACTTACGAACGATTCCTCGAGAATCAGATTCGAAAGCAATACCCGATGGAAGGATTGCCGTTCGTGTTCCGCGCGCGCTCACGTGTGAACAACCGCGACGAAGGTGGTGGCAGAGGAAAAGTCAAAACCGGAGGTAAAGGGAAAGTCACTGCTGACGGCACTATTCCAAGGGCCAAAGGAGGTTCGAAGAAACGACCCAACAGTCGCAGCAACCGTAAGCCCGGAGAAATGCGTCCTCGCAGAGATGGCAGTCGCGAGTCCCGCGGACCTCGCAGAGGGAAGTAGCGCTCCAGTAAAAAGCGCTCCAGTAAAATGGATCTGAGATCGAAGCGGCCATGCCTCTCTCAAAACGAGAGCGCTTCCAGCCGCTTGCTAACAATCTAGCTAGAGCTTAGCGGGATCGAATGTCCTCAATCTCCTCCTTCGAGGCAGGTAGAACGTTCATCTTGGCGTCATTGGGAATCTCTACGATGGGATTCTCCTCGTAGAGGTAAGACTCCATAATCATGTAGACTTTGCCGGCAGGATTGGGACGAAACGTTCGAGCACCAAACGCGCGGGAGATTTTCACAGGCTCCTCACCAGTTTCGACTTCGAGCACGAATTGCTGCTGCCCGGTAAGCCCGAACGTCGGATCAACTTTTCTCATCTCATTTTGGATTTCCATGAGCGGGCGAAAGAGCTCCTGATAGCTGACTTTCCCATCCTCGATTTTGGGAGGCGAAACCTTAGGCACTTCAAGATCGACAAAAATATTCAGCGATCCTCGCGGCTGGTTGGCGACGAGATCCGGATTGGCATCGATGTATTCCTGCTTATTGGGAATCTCAACAAACCCCTCATTATCGACAAAGAGAAGCACGGGAGCATCCTTGATATCGAGGAATAGCTTTAAGTCCTCGAACTTCACGCCCTTGATACGGCTTTTGATTCTTAACTTGTAAGTATCGGCATTCGACTTGGCCTTCATGTCGCTCTGCGCGATTCTCAGGAGCTGCTGATACGGCAGTCGTGCCTGTGCATTCTTCGCCATGGCACGGCCGGAAAGTGTTTCCGGCGCATCTTGCGCACCGACGTTAGAGGCAACGCTGAAAAGCAGAACCGACACGATGAGGATAACTGGCAGGTGTTTCATTCGGATCGAAAAATATAAATACTACAGAAACGACAGTAAAATTGCAATTTAAGACTTGAGGGAACTTCCAAAAACCATTTTGCCCGAAAATCGATCTAAATCCGCTTCAAAGAGTTTTCTTTGCTGATCTTTCGCTCGCGAGCATTTTCTCCCAATAAAGCCGAATCCCGTCAGCACACATATCAGATCCGTTGATGATTTGATAGGTTTGCCACAACTCTGGAGGAACCCTCTCACGAAAAGCCTGTTCCATTTGAAACGCTTCGTAGGCAACACGCAAAGTCTCGGAATCCATCCCCTCTTCGATTCGCTGACGAATAAAAAGTGCATTGAGCTCAACGGCCTCGCGATAGCTGGCAAGGTGTTCGGCAATATCTTCGATTTCTCCGTAGTGAGTTAAAAAGAGTCTCCCGAACCCGAGCGAGCTAAGATTATCAATTGTCTCAAGCGTGTCCTCCAAATTAAACTGGGGAGGTGCTGACGTGACAGAGATGAAATCCCCACCGCCCAATCTGGCACCCGCGGCATCGCCGGGAAAACACACATCATCGATCAAAAAAGCATGCTGGTGATAAGCATGCCCCGGAGCATTCACCGCCTTAATCTTGAGTCCTCCGACTTCAACCACGTCTCCATCCGCCATCGCAACCACCTTCTCTGCGGGAGCGGGAGTCATTCCTCCCCAAAGGGGCTCAAAGCGCTCCCCGTAAACCTCACGAGCGCTTTCCAGGAGCCGCTCGGGTGAAATGAGATGACGGGCCCCTTTGGTATGCACGTAGAGAGGAACACCTTGATCAGCAAACCATCCCGCGGCACCTGCGTGATCCAAATGAATATGGGTAACAAAGACCGCCTCCAGATCGCTGACCGTTATACCGCGAGACTTGAGCCCCTCCTGCATCACATCCAAAGTCGATTCTGGTCCCGTCTCAATTAAGAATTTCCCCTCTGGACCGGAAACGAGAAAAGCGGCGATCGCACCGTTTTGCCCCTGAAACTGAAGATCAATGACATCGACTTGCATAGGCTTGAATTATACCGACCGATTCGACTTTGCGCGACCCCTTTCCTCGCCGGAAGTGCAGTGCCTGCCGAATGCAGCTAAATCGGGATTTTTCCGTCTCAACCTGAACTTGCCGGATCGGTTTCGCGTGCCTAGATTGCCGCATTATGAGCACGCCGTCTCTCACCGACATACCGACCGATCACGATGACCCAATCAACTCGAAGATTCTCGAAGTTTCTGAGGATCTTGTCAGTGGGTTCCAGAGGTATCCGTTCCAGAACATTGCCGAGCAATGTGGTGAAGATTTGGAAACGGTGATCACCCGGA
>JAOFXR010000055.1 GCA_028047635.1 Verrucomicrobiales bacterium | reverse complement strand
CGACTTCGCCATACACATCGGTGAGACGAAAATCCCGGCCTGCATAGGGATAGGTTAATTTGGTGTGATCCAATCCTAACAGGTGCAAAATCGTGGCATGAAGATCCGGTGTACCGAGTTTTCCTTCGACCGCTGTGCCGCCAATTTCGTCGGTCGAACCGTAACGCATCCCGCCTTTGACCCCGCCTCCAGCCATCCACATGCTGTAGCCGCGATTGTTGTGACGGCGCCCATTTCCATCAGCAGCCTGTGCTTGCGGGGTTCGGCCAAATTCACCGCCCCATACCACGAGTGTGTCTTTCAGCATGTCGCGGTCCTTCAAATCGGAGAGCAATGCAGCAATCGGTTTATCGATGTCGTTGCAGTTATTGGTGAGTGCCCCTTTTAAATTTTTGTGCTGATCCCAACCGCCTTTGCTGATTTGAATAAAACGAACCCCTGACTCAGCCAGTCGCCGCGCCATGAGGCATTGGGCACCGAACCCGCCAGCATTGCCACCGCTGTCTTTTTTACCTTTGGCAACCGCTTTCCCCCCGCCGATTCCGTAGCGTTCTTTGGTAGCGGCCGATTCTTTTGAAAGATTGACCACATTCGGGACCGATGTCTGCATGCGGTAGGCAAGTTCGTAGGATTGAATGACGCCTTCGAGTTCATTATTCCCCGGATAAGACGTCACCAATTCACGATTCATCGCCTGAACAAGATCGATCTGTTTTCGCTGTTGAGCATCCGAGAGATGGGTGTTGCGGATATCGGGAATGCCTCCGGCGGCCGATTCAATTCGGGTTCCCTGATAGGACGCCGGCAAAAATGAAGAGCCGTAATTTTGCGCGCCACCGACATTGTTGCTCGGATTGATCGTGACGAATCCCGGGAGATTTTCGTTGGCAGTCCCCAAACCGTAGACGGCCCACGCCCCCAAAGAAGGCCGCACAAAATTGACGCTTCCGGTGTGCAATGCGATCGATGCCTGAGGATGAGCCGCGTTGGAAGTGTGCATCCCGTTCAGTAAACACAGGTCATCAGCGTGTTTGCTGAGCTCGGGAAAAAGCTCGCTGATCATCAATCCGCTTTTTCCCGAAGGGTTGAATTTAAACTGCGGAGCGAGAAGCTTGCCGCCCTTTTTTCCGCCGCCTCCTCCTTCTGTTTTTCCGTTGGCTGCAGCCAACTTTGGTTTCCAATCGAACGTGTCGAGATGACTCGGCCCTCCCTGCATGAATAGGAAAATCACCCGCTTCGCTTTCGGTGCGAAGTGCGGTGCTTTTGCTGCGAGAGGACTGGTAAAACTGCTCTCCGCCGCTTTCGCGATTTGCCCATGTAGACCTGCAAACGCAAGCCAGCCAAAACCAGCAGCGGTATCTTGAAGCATTCCCCGGCGAGTGATCGGAGTGAACGTGTTTTTACAAAGTTGATTCATACTTTTCTATAGGTGAAATCAGCGGATATATCGAAATTCAGCGGTGGAATACAAAGCCTGAACGAACGCCGGCCAATCATCGTCAGAATTCAAAAATTCAGCGGCGCGACTCAGTTCATCCGGTTCAGGTTTCCGGCTAAGAGTGAAAGCGTAAGCGTAGCGAATCTGGGCGGCTTCATCAGGGAGTTTGATTGCTAAAATTCGCTTCGCAGCAAGCTCGGCAGATTCCACCGCGAATTTGTTGTTCAACAAAAACAAAGCCTGCGGGGCCACCGTCGTCACGTCGCGCTGGCCATTGACCATCGACGGTTCTGCAAAATCGAATACGGTGAACATTCCCGGAAGCCGCGAACGAAGCACTGGCAAATAAACGCTTCGGATCGGTTGACTGAATGCCTGATCGCCCCCATTCCCAGTGATCCCGTTTTTGCTGGAAGCGAGTCGGCCATTTCCAAAAGGAGACCCTTCCGGGCGCTTCAGCTCAAGGCGACCACCAGCGGCGAGCAGGGAATCGCGAATCGCTTCTGCTTCCATCCGACGGAGATTCATTTGCCAGAAAAGACGATTGCTCTCGTCCACTTCAGAGTTGGCTGGAATGTGATCACTACTCATCCGGTAGCTGCGGCTCAGCATGATCTCGCGAATCGTTTTCTTTACCGACCAGCCGTTTTCGACAAAACGAATTGCCAAGTGATCGAGCAATCCCGGATGAGTCGGCACCTCACCAGCCACTCCAAAATTGTCCAGCGTCGGCACGATTCCCCGTCCGAAAAGATGAGCCCAAATCCGATTCACCATCACCCGCGCAGTCAGTGGATGAGCGGGATCAGTCAGCCAACGGGCCATTTCCAGACGACCGCTTGCGTCTGAGGACAATGTTGGCTGAGTAGAATCCGCACAGAGAATTGCAGGGAAACCGCGAGGCACCACTTTGCCTTTGATGTCCGGCTCGCCTCTCACCCGAAGTGCCAAGTCTTCGACCCGGCCATCGCGAGCGCTCATGGCCAGTGAGGCATTCGGATCGATCGCTCCGCCACCGCTTTTTTTCTTCGTCTTTGGCTTGGCTGTGCCGCCGCCTTTTTCCAATACGGCGATCCGTTTTTTCAACTGAGCTGCCTGGCTTAGAAGCGCTTTACGTTTTTTTGCGGTCAAACCGGGAGCTTTCAGCTGGGTTTGCAATTGATTCTGCCGTTTTCTTGCCTGGACCACCTGTGGATTATTTGCCTTCGCAGCAACCTGCTTTCCAGCGGGCTTGGGGGTTTCCGATTTTCCCAGCGAAGCCAGCAAATTGGCGTTGGTGTAATTTCCGCCACCCCCTTTGTTTGTCTGGCCGCTCAGCGTGTCCGTGCTCGCGAAAATTCCGGCGAGTGCGTAATAATCTTTCTGCGAAACCGGATCAAATTTGTGATCGTGACAGCGAGCGCACCCCGCTGTCAGCGCGAGGACCGAGCGCCCAAGCGTGTCGACCTGATCATCGACCCGGTCGAGCATAAACTGTTCCTTGTCCCGCTCATTCAGATCCATCGATCCCAACGCGAGATATCCAGTCGCGATCCGCAATTCATCCTGATGCGCCTGATCTCGCGCCTTCATCAAATCACCCGCGACCTGCTCGCCAATGAAAACGCGGTAGGGCTTATCCTTGTTAAACGAATCAAAGACGTAATTTCGATATCGCCAGGCATACGGAAACGGCACATTTCGCGTGCGCCCAACCGAATCCGCGTAGCGGGCGATATCCAACCAGTGCCGCCCCCAACGTTCTCCATATTGTGGAGATGCCAGTAAACGATCGACCACTTTCGCAAAAGCCACGTCATTTTCCGCCGAGTCTTTTGCAAAAGCCGTGACCTCAGCCACTGTCGGAGGAAGCCCAATCAGATCGAACGTCGCGCGGCGAATCAGCGTGAATCGAGTGGCATCTGGAGCGGGAGAAATATTCGCATTTTCAATTCCCGCGAGGATAAATCGATCCAAATCATTTTTCGACCACGCAGCGTTCTTCACCTGTGGAATCGGTTGTTTTTTTACGGGCTGGAAAGCCCAGTGATCTTTCCCTTTGTCGGGATCTCCGGCCGAAGTCACCGCTTTCGGCGACGCCCCGGTCCGCGGATCCGGCGCTCCCATTGCGATCCATTTTTCCAATACGTCGATCTCCTGCGCTTTCAGTTTATATTTCGGAGGCATCTGCAAATCCGGATCCGCATACTTCACAGTTTCCATTAGCAAACTTTTTCCAGGTTTTCCGGGCTCAATCGCATCACCCGAGTCACCGCCTGCTCGCCACCCTTTGCTACTATCGAGTAACAACCCGCCCTTTATTTTTTTAGCCTTTTCCGAATGGCAATCGTAGCAATGCTCAGCCAACAAAGGACGCACCTTGTTTTCGAAGAATGCTTCTTCATTTGCAGACAAATCCGCTGCAGAGAGTGAAAACGGAATCAAAACGGTAGCGAGCAATAGGGCGAGCGGCGCAAAATTTGAATTCAATTTTTTCATCGTGAGCAAGTAAAGACATAATACCTTTTCCACGGGAAATGTAACCCCGAAAATCTGCCTTTGATTTGCGGCGAGATATTCTTTTTCAGCGACTCATGGATTCACGAACGGATAGGGTATGTTTGTCGATCAGACCCTGTTCGATCGGAATTCCAGATAGGTAAATTTCCTCCCCGCCCCTCAATTTTGATCACCGACCTCGTCGAGGTTTCCGGACATTATTCGCGCAATCCCCCGATCAAACGTGGATTCACTTTCGAAGAGAATTTTGATGACGGTTTCCTGATCTTCGAGGCTCTTATTTTGATTCAGTTTGAATTTCGCCCCCCCTCAAACCCGGCAGGACCGACGCCCCGATAAAAATCCTTGAATAAGCAAATTCCTATCAGTTGTGCGCCGAAGCCGGCAGGTTCCCTTTTTTTTCGAGAAGCTTCTCAACATCGAATAGACAACCCGCCCGGCAAAGGTCCCGAAGCTGACCACGATCTTGGTGATTGAGGAACTGACTCATTCGCCTCTCCTGTATATGAAAATTTCACGGACGAAAAATCAAGACCGCTCCGATAGATTCAGCTACAACCATAAAAAAAGATCGCCTGGGTATTTCACCCAGACGCTCCCTGTTTCTTTTTGAATCATTCTTCTTCCGAGGGACTCTTGTCCTTCCGAGCCCAACCTCTTGAGCGCCTCAGCGACCTCGACTGGATCATAAAGGCGATTCCCTCCTACTAGGAAACTGGGGATCTTACCCTCAGCAACCTTGTATTCTAGGTTCCGCTTAGACAGACTGACCAATCTTACAAATTCTGGTATCTTCACCAGTAATTTTGCTTTTTTCAAATGTCATAATATGTGGAATTTGCGCGAACAAAGCATTTCTGCTTTTCCTCTTCGCAATCGCTCAGGTTGCTTAGCATTGCTAATTAACTTGACCGTCACTGCCATTCGTAAACAGCCCGCCACTTGGGGATTTTTGCCCAAGTAACCCACCAGTATAAATGACAACGCCGGAAAATGCAAATCCGTGCGGCAACCACCACCTAAGAGGAGACGGGAGCAGGTAAAATCCCCCAATACGAAACGGCAGCTTTCTGTGTCACCAATGCCCGATAGTGCGCGAAAATCTGGGAAGCATCTTGGTGCCCCATATTCAAAGCAAGTCTGGCCACGTCTTGGTGAAAAGCCAGATGGTATGAGGCATAGGAATGGCGCAATCCATTATTCGGCCATCGCCGCCAATCATCCCTCTCCTCTTTCTGCTTTTCCGAAAGCGTCTCCGGGTTCGAAAATCCTGATTTGAGTTTCGCCTGATCGTGAAGAGCGCGTCCATTTCTCGGCCAAACCGGTCCAGACTTCTTCGCTAGCAGCTGGATCCACTTCCGGAGATTATCTGACATTTCGACGTGCCGGTTCTTCGCAGACTTTGCATTGATACCCCGCACGTGAATTGCGCACGTCTCGAAATCAATGTCAGACCAATCCAGCTTCTTAATCTCCGCATCGCGAATCCCGGCAAACAATCCGATAGCGAACGCCGGGCGAATTGATTCCTCAGCCTTTTCAAGAAGTTCGATTGCTTGAGCAACTGTCAAAACCTCGGTGTCCGCTTCAACGACTTTCATTGGTTTCACCCGAAGAGCGGGATTCTTGTCGATGTAGCCCCACTCGATCGCTTCATTCAAAGCCAACACCAACGCCGTTCGATGATGGTTCACCGTCCGCGGATGGAAGTCCTTCGCCAATCCGTGGAGCCATTTCTCGACCTGGGATTTCTCGATATGGGCGACCGATTCATTTCCGAACATCTTCTCAAATCTCCCCAAGCGCTTCGCAAGACCATCCAAATGACTATCCGAGAGTCCTACATTCGCTCGAGTTTGGAGAACCTCCGCGATGAGATTCTTCACCGAAGTCGAAGTGGCAGTCCGCTCGTGATATCGAACAGCGAACTCAATTGCTTCCGGGAGACTGAGTCCGATTCGTTCCAGCTTCTCCCGGCTATCGATGACTGCCGATCGTTCGGCCACCGTCAGATTGGTGGAGCTGCCAAACTCCACAGATTCCTGTCCTCTCTTCTTCGCCCACTTGTCCGCCAGTTTCTCGGTCTTGAATCCTTTTTGCCGATACTTGCCGCCCTCAATGTAGCTGACCCGCCACCGGTAAGTGGGGTGCGATTTCCAACGGGAGACTTTAACCTTGGTGCCGAGCCTCGCCCCCGTAGTCCTCGAATCATCAAAACCCATGCGACAAAGTCCCTCAAAACGCGGAACTTTCCAGCTGAAACTAGTCACTATCTAGTCATCGGAAATTTAGAAAACCGAATAACCGCCAACATCCCTTATCTCATATGGCATCCCCGACAGGAATCGAACCTGTATCTAAGGTTTAGGAAACCCTTGTTCTATCCGTTGAACTACGGGGACTTAAAGAACGCCGGAAACTACACCGTGAGCGGAAGCTCTCAAGTGCATCTTACGCGGAAGAAGCCGAAAACGGTCAATACGCCACGCCTGTCAAAGCGGCCCAGGCTTCCCACTTCTCTCTCATCTGTTTCACCTTGGAAGCCTGCTTCGCCGCGACATTCTTGGTCTCGCTGCGATCGAGATTCAAGTTGTAGAGCTCCCACTCCTTTTTGCCTTTTGATTCCCAGACCAGTTTCCAACTTCCATCGAGGACGGCGCGGTTTTTTGCCCAGTGCCAGAAAAGTGGTGCAGGCCTATCAATCGCTTCAGCCTCTCCGTTCAGCACCGGCAAAAGCGATATGCCCTCCTCCTGAATAATGGGTTGGCCCGCCCTCGACTGAGGATACTCTCCGCCCGCGAGATCGAGAAAGGTTGGCATGAAATCAATAATATGACCTGCCTGGTCGGAGACACTGCCAGCCTTGATTCCATTCGGCCAGCGCACCACCATCGGAGTCGCGACACCCCCTTCATGGGTATGTGACTTGTATCGCGCCAAAGGGGTATTCTGAGCATACGCCCAATTCGGGCCGCAATGGGCATAGTGGTCCCCCGGCCCTACTTTCTTATCGATCTGCCGCCCACCCGGTTCTTCCGGGCAGCCACCATTGTCGGAAATAAAAATAATGAGCGTGTTTTTATCCACTTCGAGTTCTTCGAGAGTCGTGAGCAATCGTCCGATATTCTGGTCCATATTGTCGACCATCGCGGCATAAACTTCCATTCGACTGGCTTCCCAGGCCCTCTCCTCAGCGGGAATTTCTTCCCATGGAGTATTATTGGGATTGGGACCCGACTCCGGATACTGCGCGGGGTCGATGATTCCCTCTTTGATTTGGCGATTACGCCGCTCTTTCCGAAGGACGTCCCAGCCGGCATCGTAGCGCCCCGCATACTTGGCGATGTCTTCAGGCTTCGCATGAAGAGGGTAGTGCGGGGCGGTGTAGGCGAGGTAGTGGAAAAACGGCTGCCCCGACTTTACCTGAGCCTTGATCGTCTCGATGGCGTGGTCAGTAAAAGCTTCCGTTGTATAGAACCCCTCGGGAAACTCGGTGATGCGTTGATCGTCTTCTCCAAAAAATCGAGTCTTCCCGCCTTTGAACTTCGGATCCGGTTGGTTTGGATCGAAGAAATTACTACACCCGTCCCAGAGGCCGTAACTCTTTTGAAATCCCCGATCAAACGGGCGGTGCGGCGCCTTGCTTCCGTTGTGCCACTTACCGCTCATTCCAGTCGCGTAACCTGAATCCCCAAGGGCCTCGCCGAGCGTGATCATATTGGCATTGAGCAACTCGATTCCCTTTCCTCCGTTTCGGGGATAAATCCCGGTCAAGAGACTGGCCCGCGTCGTCGTGCATTTCGCGTTGTTGTAAAAATGACTGAAGCGTATTCCTTCACCGGCGATTCGATCGATGTTAGGCGTTGCAATTTCACTTCCAAAACATCCAATATCTGACCATCCCATATCATCAGCCATCATCAGAATGATGTTCGGCGGCGAAGCTTCCTCTCCCGAAGATAGTGCAGGATAGAGGCAGATTGACACGATCAGCGTGGTCAGATACGGAGTTTTCATAGCAGACCCAGAGTAACTTGAGATCGCAAAATCAGCCAGTCTCTATCCTGCTTTATCACGACTTTCAGGGGTTGCGGTCGCTGCGACGTTCCGATAGACTCACCCCGATGAAACGCGCCCTCACCCTACCGGCAGTCCTGATACTGAGTGTATCGACCGCGAGCTTGACACTCTCTTCGGCTGAAGAGGCCAGCACTACCAACGTCCCACCAGATCCCTTTGGCGACATCGCCTCCAAAAAGGGAATCCCCGACTACTCAGTGGAAGTGGACAGAGATCGCGGCAGTTTTCTTCTCGATGCGAAAGAAGGCCAATACCAACCGGGGAGCCATTTCGGCAACTGGCACTGGACCGCAAATGTGGCCCGCGAGGGAAACTACTATGTTGGACTCAAATACGATTCTTCCCGCCCGAAACTCGGAGTTCAGGTGAAGATCGGCGACGTGGCGACGCTCAAGAGTTATGCAGCAAGAACGAACAGCCTGAGCAACGACAAACCCATGATTCTCGGAGCGGCGCACCTTCCTAAGAAAGGTGAATATCCGGTTTTCCTCCTCACAGGCGATCAGTCCAATGTTCCTGCGTTTCAAGTGAACGGGATTCAATTCATTCCAGCACCGGAAAGCGAGCCTCTCGGGCAGTCGATCGACGGAACCATCCACCTCGAAGCCAAATCCGCCACCACCTACGCAGAAATGATGCGCTACGAGACTAAGCCGGAGAAAAACTGCCTTGGTTACTGGATCAACAAGGACGACTGGGCCGAGTGGAAATTCGGAGTGACCGACCCGGGGAAGTTTAAACTATCAGTCACCTATGGGTGCGGAGGGGGAAATGAAGGAAGTGACATCGCATTGCTCGCCAATGATAAGACCTTTAATTTTAAGGTTGAAGACACCGGAGGATTCCAAATGTGGAAGACGATCGATCTGGGAACCGTCGAGTTTGACATCACCGGGGAGCAAAAAATCGCCATTCTTCCTCAAACCCAGGCAGCCAAGGGAATCATGGATATCAAAGAAGTGATCTTGACCCCTGTTACTGGTGCTGAATGAGCTCAAAAAGTCCCGCATCCTATTCAGGGCTGCTGGATAAAGCCGCGGCTACAAAAGATTTCTCCGACCGGTTCAGTCCTGTCTTTGTGCGCGATCTGCGCAGAGGCTTGAGAAGCGATTTTTTCGTTTGGACGTTTGTCATCACGCACATCATCGCACTGGTTGCGTCGTTAGCTGAATGGTCGATCACTCAATTTTTGGGACCGGCCACCACAGGCATCGCATTCACAGGTCTATTCATCGGGACCATTTGGTTCGTATTTTCTTTAATACTTCCCCTTTCGATGTTTAACGCCCTTACCCCCGAGGTGGGTAACACCAGAAATATCGAGCTGCTTTTGACTTCCAATCTCAAACGGTGGCATATCGTACGGGGAAAGTTGTATGTGGAATTGGCGCTCAGCTCTCTGCTACTCTTTTCACTTTTACCCTATGTGTTGATCCGCTACTTCCTGGGGGGAGTCGAACTCGTCGCCACCCTCGGAATCATCGTGGGAATCCTCGTCAGCAATGGTGTTTTCAGTTCTATTGTGATTGGCGCTTCGGGATTTCAAAGCGCAGCCGGGCGGGTTTTCCTCATCTTTGCCCTCGGGGTCGTCTCCATGATGTTGATGAGTTCAGCTAGCATGGGGGCCATCACCGGCAGAACCGCTTCAGGGATCTTTCTGTTTTTCACCTCGGTGCTGACCATTGCGGTAATCATTGTCTTCAGCCTCCAGATTGGACGAGCGCGACTGAAGGTCGCCGAAAACCCTGTCGATCCCCCTTCCTCTGCGCTGGTTTTTATCGTCCTGTTCCTTCTGCCCCTGGTGAATGGAATCATTGCCGCAACGACGGGGGCGATTGGTTCCGCGATACTGCTGGGGCTTATTCTTACCCTCGGAATCTTGATGGATTCTGAGCGCGATAGGAAAGAAAAGTTGCGCGCCAAGGCCTCCTCGTCTCAATAGATACATCCCATGGTGAATTCTGAACTCTATTCTACAATCCTTCACGCCTTTCGCGAGGCGGGTTGGGCATTTACGGAAGTGGACGGTCGCGAGGTCATCCGGGCCGGCTTTGAAGCACACCACACGCGCGTGGAACTGCATCTCCAGGCCTTCGAACCGCTTGCGGCTGTCTCAGTGGTATCGGAATCACCCAACACGGCAACGAATCCGCTCCATCGAGACCGACTTTGCGAACTCGCGATGAGGATCAATAGAACCCTTACGGTGGGTAACTTCGAAATGGACTGGAACGCTGGTAGGCTTGGCTTCAGGGCGACTAATTTGTTCCCAACCCCTCAAGGCGACGTTAAAATTATTCAGGGCCTCGTACACAACACGGTGGGAGAGATGGATCGTATTGCCCCGCTTGAACTGATTATATTGAAAGCGGAAGGAGCGGAACTTGCCTCCCTCGATATCGATAAATTAATAGCGCGTGAAGACCTCATCCCGGAGATTCCGGAACGCGACACGTCCGCCACCTGATGGATTCAGGCTATCCAGTCGAAGACGAAATTTTCGTCCTGAAAGGCGACGAAAGGCTGGGTCCGTATCTCGTCGATGAATTACTCGAAGGGCTCGACGAGGGATTCTTCTCCTACGATGACGTGTGCCTCAGAAGCGGGGCGGCTGAGTGTGAACGCTTGCGCGAAATTCTCGACTGGGAAAAGCCGGAGGCGCAAGAAGCAACCGAAGAACTAGCGAAAGAAGAGTTCGACGATGAAGAGGAGGAGTTCGAGGAAAGAAGGGCTCCCCGCGAACATCCAATGAGCTCGCCCTCCACCATTCTCTACGCAGGGCACCCATCGATTCTGAATTCCCCGGGATCCATTTTAGCGATCATGGTAGGGTTTGCCGGAGGTATTTGGATCTACGGGATCAATCCCTGGCTCACCCTTTTCGGTTTTCTTGCGGGGATTTTTGCGCTCATCAATTTAAGCCTGATTCGATTCACGAGCGACTACCATATCACCCCGAAGCGATTAGAAGTGACGAAGGGCCTTATCACTCGAAGCTCCAATGAGGTTCGCATTCAGGATATTCGGGCGATCAACGTCTCCTGTCGCGGACTCCTCGGCGTCTTTGGGATTGGCACCGTCGACTTTTTTACTGCAGGCGATGATCCCGAGGTGACCTTCACACAAGTCTGGGCTGCCAAAAACGTGAAAATCCTCGTTCGACGGATTCAGGATGCGCAGTGAGATAACGGTGCTATAGGCCGAATTTCTTTATTGAAACGACAATCATCGATGTGATCCACACGATAGGGACGGCCATGAGGGCGCCATAGACCCAGTTCACCAACGCAGCGCGATTCGATCGCTGCAGTTGGCGCCGGTATCGCTCAGAAATCCAGATAAAGGACAAGAGAACAGGCAGAAACAAAGCAGTTGTAATCGAACTCCCCGGAAATATCGCATTTCCAACTCCGCTGTAAAACAACGCACAGGAGACGGCGATCAAGGTAAAGAGCAGCATCCATCTGGCGCTCGTTCCCCGAACCCGCCAGACCTCTTCTCTTTGCCGAAGCATCGTCCAACGATGAATTCCCGCGACAATGAGAAAAACAAAAAAGCCGTAACTCAAAATCCACCTCTTTCTCCCGAGAACACTCGATTTCACCTGCTCGAGAGCCCCTTTCCACGCCCGCTCAAATAACGTCGCGACTCCGTTCTCGCGAATGAACGCAATCATCCCCGGGGCATCCCCCATTTTCAGCACAGCCAGCTCCTCACGACCGGGATGTGTCGCTTGAAATCGAAAAGCTTCCTCCGGACCATCCATCCATATTTGATAGTCCTGATAAGAATGGAAAGGGCTGCCAAATCGGGCATTCGAGTAGCTCAAACTCGGCCCACAAAGCAGAATAAACGCAGAAATCATCATCGCAAAACCCACTAATTGATTTGTTGGACTCCACAGATCTTCTACAGGGCGCCCTCCCCGTTGGGTTATTGCAGCAATAAACGAGCGGATCACTGAGACCGCCAGAAAGGAAACTAACAGCGGCCACACTAGAGGCTTAGTGAGATAGCCCAGCCCGAGCAGAAAACCGAAGACGCCATACTGCCAAAGGAGATTCTGTCGAATCAAACTCAAAGCACATAGCCAGGCCAGTACAAACAGGAGGTAAAACAAACCATCAGGACTGAAGTAGGCAGACCTTTCCAAAATAACCCCAAACCCTCCCATGAGAATGATCGCCGCCGATCCTGTAAAAGAAAACGCACGCGCCGCAACGAGGCCAAAAACGACAAGCAGAAAACAGGACAGGGTAAGGTTGAACCATTTCCCTTTTTCGAACAGTTGATCAGGTGAGAGCCCCGCATAGCCGTCAAGCAACCAGGGAAACAGCGGACCTATCATGCCGTCAGAATACTGAGGAAAGGCACCGGAAACTTTCGCCGTGATTGATGGGATTTCCTCTAATGACCCCGACGAAATCGAAGCTGATTGATAAACCGCATCGATGTAGTCAGATTGCTGATTGGCAGATCGATCGGTATTGTGCTTTAGCACAACCACTGAACCCAGAAACATGTAAGCCCAGGTATAGATCACAAGAAACGTAAGGTATCCTAACCAGGCGCCCCAACTCCGCCTCTTCCTGAATCCTCCTGAAACTCGATCCATTTTCATGGTTCCGATCTTTTTTCCTGAAGACGTTCCTCGGACTCAGCGAGAAACGCCTCAGATTGTTTGAAGCGAATGAGAGCCTCGACTTTTTTCGCCTCGCTCCTCGAACCACGAATCACCTGAAATTCGATCCGCCCCACGTGTACCCCGGGGAATTCGCTCAATTTTTCAGGCGACCTGGTCGCAAGGATCAAAACGGATGGGCGAAACCATCCCCCGCTATAATCAACCGATTCAACCTCTCCGTATTTGATCCGAACCACTTTAGGCTCCGTCTCTTTGAAAGCCCGATCCCGCACTTTAAATTGAAGCTCGGCATAATCGCGGCCGCAATAGAGTTTTCCGACGACATGGTTATATCCCATGGGGTCGGTCGCCGGGTTCTCAAATGAAACTGACAGTTCGTCGTACACGATGTTTAAGTCCGGGAGATTAGTCTCACTCAGGTCCGCTCATCATGATTCGATTCCAGCACCTCTGCAAGCGCCTTTGACCATACGCGAACCGCTCCTTTTTCGAGCGGTTGATCTAATTCAAGCCGGGCAACAATGCGTCTCGCATCACCCCACCCCGGGATCAGGCAATTCCATTTACCGTCTGCGCTGCATACCTGAGTCGCAGTATGACAACGGAAGCCAAGCGTATAGGGCACCGTCGCCACCGAATTGAATAAAGCTCCCGCAGAAGCACCTTTTGCCCGGCGGTCTTTTCGCTGGGGCTCATTCAAACAATAGCCATCCAGATCAAAGACAATCACGTCTGACGCATCCAACTTCTCATACGCTAATTCAGTGAATTCTTTGACTCTCTCGGAAAGTGCTCCAGTGGGATGAAATTCCAACTCCGGGCAAAACTCAAAGTCTGGCCAATCCTGATAGTCTTTTAATTCAGGCTCAACGAATGCCTCCGCTCCCTCCTCAATCGGCGCATTCAGATCCTGCTCCAAAATCTCTTCAGGCGCATCGACAAAAGACTGGTCTTCAATTTCAGATCCGAGATTCTCTTCAACGTCAAAATAAGTTGAGTGATCTTGAATCATCTGATCCATCTCTGAAGACTCAAAAGCCGACTGAGGGCCTTCATTACCCCCTTTATTCAAAACCGATTCATTCGCGTAGGAGCTGACTGAATCATCCTCTAACTCAGTTTCCAACTCGACTTGAGCCCCCACAATCAGCTCAGAGATTGCCTCAACAACTGCCTCTGAAGAACTTACCTTCCGGAGCAATGCATTTTCTTCAGCAAGCGATCTTGCCTCCGCTAACGCCTTGAGAGCTAACGCCGCGTCATGCTCTCTTGATGACTTAGCTTCTTCAAGATCAAGAACATTGGTTTCCTCGAGGAATTGCGGAATCTGGTCCGATTGATCCCTTCTAACCGAAGCTACTTTGACAATAATTTTGCCCGAGCCCCGCCGCGTTACTTCTGAGGCCGTTTTTTCTTTCTCAGGAGGAGAAGAGACCTCATCAGACTCGCCCTCATTCAGTCCCGTTAAAAGAGGAGATGAAACTTCAAGTCCGGGAATCGAAGATTCGAGGAAGGCAGACGGCTCGGCTTGCACCTCTTCCGCAGAGTCATCTTCCGGGCCTTCTGACACACCATGGTCCGGCGTAATTTCATCTACA
>JAOFXR010000054.1 GCA_028047635.1 Verrucomicrobiales bacterium | reverse complement strand
CGCTCTTTGCGCAGCATGCCAAGGCGGTTTTGGAAGAGGATTTCCTGTCTTCGGGAGGCAAGTTTTTTGGCGAGCGACCGCAATTTTAAGCTTTACCGCCAATGCGCTTCTATTCAAATTTCTGACGACCGCTAAACTCTCTATATGAAATTTCCTCCCTTCGCCGTTGCCGCGACCTTTTTGGCTCTGATCCCTCTTGGAGCTCATGCCGATTTCTGGCCTGAATTTCGTGGTGCTGGAGCACAAGGCCATGCGCCTGAAGCCAAGGTTCCTATCAAGTGGTCAGAGACGAAAAACATCCGGTGGAAAACTCCGGTAGACGGGAAAGCCTGGTCCTCTCCCGTCATCGCAGAGAAGATGGTTTTCGTCAGCACCGCTGTGACTAGCGGCGACAAGCTCTCACTCGAAGCTCGCGCCTACGCACTCGATAGCGGAAAAGAACTCTGGAAGGCGCAAGTCTTCAAAGGCGATGAAGACAAGATGCACAAAAAGAACAGCCATGCTTCCGCCACTCCCATTTTTCATGAGGGAAAGCTCTACGTGCATTTTAACCACAAAGGAACTGCCTGCCTGAATGCAGCTGATGGCAAAGTCGTCTGGAAGCAGGACAAAATCACTTATGCGCCGGTTCACGGAACGGGTGGTTCGCCACTGCTCGTCGATGATAATCTCATTTTCTCCTGCGACGGAAAGGAAGACCCTTTTGTAATTGCGCTGAGCGCTAGTGATGGATCTGAAGTGTGGAGAACCGCGCGCGATGTTGAGGTTTCCCGCACCTTTTCGTTCTCGACTCCACTCTTGATCAAAGTAAAAGGCAAACAGCAGGTCATTTTGCCGGGCTCCGGAGCTGTGATCGCCTACGAGCCTGATACAGGCAAAGAAATCTGGAGATGTGGCTACGGGGAAGGCTATTCGGTAGTCCCCCGCCCCCTTTACGAAAACGGAATCATCTACGTATGCTCAGGATTCAATACCGCAACACTTCTTGCGATTAAGGCTGACGGTGATGGAGATGTCACTGACAGCCATATCGTTTGGAAAGCCGAAAAGCGCATCCCGAAAGAGAGTTCTCCCATCATTGTTGACGGCCTTCTTTTCATCAATGATGACAAAGGTATTCTTACCTGCTTTGATGCCGCGACCGGGGAAGAATACTATCAGGAACGCCTCAACGGTGAAGGTGGATTTTCCTCGTCACCCGTCTACGCGAGCGGTCATCTCTTTTTCCACAACGGCGAGGGAGTAACCACAGTGATCAAGCCAGGCAAATCATTCGAGAAAGCAGAAGAAAATGAGCTGAAAGAATTTGGCCTTTCCTCTTTCGGAGTCATCTCTGATGGCTTTCTCGTAAGAACCGAAGAAAACCTCATTCGAATCGGCGAACGCTAACAGACCGGTCAAATCACTCGTCGAGGTAAGCCTGAAGAGACTGCTTGAGCTGCCCTCGAGCGCGAAACAAAAGGCTCTTCAAAGCGGGAATCGAAATCGAGAGGATTTTTGAAATTTCGTCGTAGGGCATCTCTTCATACCGTCTCAGAACGATCGCCATGCGCTGCTTTTCAGGTAATTCAGCGATGGCACGGTAGATCGCCTGCTCCAACTCTCGATTCAAGGCGTCCTGATCCGGAGACGCCGTATCGTGATCCTCTGTCGTCCATTGGCTGTCCTCTTCGCGCTCATCAGCAGAAACGGTCGGCTTTCGCTGACGACGCCGTGTTTCGTTGAAAACGAGATTACGAGTGATCGTAAAAAGCCAGGTCGTGAATTTTGCCGTAGGTTCGTAACGGGACGCTGATTTCCAAACCCTGATAAAGACCTGCTGCGCAATGTCTTCTGCATCAGAGGATCCTCCCAGCATCTTCGCAACCGTGCCGATGACCGGGCCTTGGTGAATCTCCACAAGCATCTCGAATGCGGGTATATCCCCCTCCTTCACCCGGAGCATTAAACTGACATCCCGCTCGTTCGACTCCCGCTTTTCACGATCAGCGGCACTTTCCTCATCCGAAGCGGGAGGAATATGAGCACATGAAGACATAAAAAGTTTTATTTAAGATTCGAGGGTGAATCCGCGTAATAATAGCTAAAGTTAACACCGGCAAGATACGAATGTTTCTCCGAATATGGAGCTTCCTGCCGGAGTATAAAACCAGAAAAAATGCCTAAACCAAAGAAAAGGAGATTACGTAAAGGAAACCCGATCGCCCGGCGTGCCGCACTCCACCTTGTAAGCGTTGGGATTTCCCGCGAATGGGTTGCGATTTTCGGTATGGTCCTCGGGATATTCGCGGGCCTCTCTTTCTTTGTGACGCACGAGATACCCTCACCCCATTGGTTCTGGTTGTTAGGAATGATCTTCTGCCTCCTTCGCATCAGCACGATTCAAATCGTTGGCTTCCTTGCCACCAGTTCGAGCAAAGAACTGAGTGAAGACGAATTTTTCAACGAGTTGCCTGAACGAGTTTCAGATGCGGTCACCTTGATTGGTTTCGGATTTGCCGTCTACTCATCTCCGTGGCTGGGACTTGCAGCAGCCCTCGGTGCGATTTTCTCCGCCTATGTTCGCTCCATGGGGCAAACCATGGGAGCAAATGACAAAGAAGCCTCCCGGGGACCCATGACTCGAACCCATCGGCTTATTCTGATATCAATCAGCTCACTGCTGATGATTTGCAGCATGTCCTACGAGCAGTTTCGAACGCCGATTCCCCAAATCGCCCTGTGGACCATTGTCATCGGATGCGGTGCGACCATCGCCCTCCGGCTTATCGGATTCACAAAATTACGTCGGCGAAAAAATAGTTAAGGAATCTTAAACACTTGCGCTCGACTTTTTGAAATCATGTGATTAGTCTAAGACTGGATGAATCGCTTCTCCCTCACCAGCTGCTTTTTAGCGGGACTCATTTCTATGATTCCCGTAAATTCGTGGGCGCTGGAAGATTTCAACAAAGTAGTGATTGATCCAGGACACGGAGGCAGAGACCCCGGTTCATCCGCTTTCGGTAACGTTGAGAAAGAACTCACGCTCGATCTCGCCCGGCGAATTGCCAAACTACTTACCGCCAAAGGAATTAGTTCCGAGCTGACTCGTAATACCGACACCTACGTCGAGTTAGTTGATCGCGCCGAAACGGCAAACAAGACGCCAAAAACGCTATTTCTCAGTGTGCACTTCAATGCGCACTCGGACCGCAGTATCAGCGGGACGGAAACGCTCTATTGGCCGGGCAGCGCGAGTGGTCGTGAATTGGCCAGCTATATTCAAAGCGAACTGGGACGACGCCTTGTCACTCGAAACCGCGGCTTTAAACCGGAGCGCCTGAAGGTTCTCGAAGTGACCAAGGCCACCGCGGTGTTGATTGAATGCGGATTTATCTCGAATCGCTGGGAAAGCCAACGGTGCAGCGCTGAGTGGTTCCGACAGATTCTTGCCGAGGAAATCGTTCAAGGAATCCTTCGATACCGGGGATAAATCAAGAGTTTCCGTTACTGAGGGAAATTCAATAGTTTTCTAAATACCATCTATTCCGTGTTTACCAACAGTCTCCATTGTGTTAAAATCCTAGCTAGTCTTAAAATCCGAATTTCTTTTTCATCTTTAACCTGATCATGAGTGACCCCATTGCCAACTGCACCCTCGAACTGGCCTGCACAGTAGGATCTCTGGATGACGCAATCGAAGCGCTCGAAGATGGGGCTGACGTCAATTTCAGAGGTAGCGCGCCTCTCTTCCTCGCGATTTTCAATCGTAACCGCGAGGTAATCAACTATTTGATCGATCAAGGCGCAGATGCACAGTCATTCATCGCCAAGAAAAATCTGAAATTTGTAAAGACCCGCGAAGATCTGATCGAAGAACTGATTGCTTGCGCCCCCCACAACCCCAGGGATGTTAAGGTCGAAGAAATCAGGGCGATCGATTCCGGCATCCGTGAGACTGGCGTTGAATACCTTCTCGCTGACATCAACTGGGATAATGCGACGCGCTTCCGCGATTCATTGAATGCCATCGGAGCTGGATCGACCCATCGGTGTGTCGCAGAGTTCCTGCAATGGGCACGAAGCGAGCGATCCGAAGCGGAGTCAGATGTGGAGAGTTTCGTCTCAGGAAATACCGATGCTGTCACCGAATATCGTGAGCGCTACCTCGCAACCGGTGAGGACCTTGCTGGACTTGCGAGCACCTTTCTCGACGACGCAACGGAATCGAACTAGGCTCTCTTCTTTAGCCTGTTCCCATTTCCCGTAGAAATCCGGGTTTTGCTGAAAGAGTCGCCACTTACTCACGTAGAGTGAGAATGCGCATCTTGAGACTCTATTTTCGTAGGATTTTCTATCTTTCAATCGGAGGCACTTTTCTGCTCCTGCTCGCCGTGTTCGCCTGCGATCGAATGGTCATGAGAGCGAGCGAAGGACTTCACAGCGCTAATCTTTCTTCCGTCAGGATAACGACCGTGGCGATTGTTCCGGGATGCTCCGAGCATCTCCGCAACGGAAGAAAGAACCTATACTTTATTCACCGAATCAACGCAGCGGTGGAACTGTATGAAGCGTCGAAGTGTCAGCGAATTATAGTCAGCGGAGACAACGGTCACAGAGATTACAATGAACCTGAGCGGATGAAAGCGGCTCTCGTTTCCCGCGGAATTCCAGAGGCATTTGTGATCTGCGATTTCGCGGGCTTTCGAACTCTGGATACCATCGCGAGGGCACGGGCCGTATTCGAGGTGGACGAAGCCATCATCGTATCACAATCCTTCCACAACCAACGCGCCCTTTTCCTTGCGAAGCATTTCGGGCTGAATGCGATAGGTTACGATGCTGAGGAGGTCAGCTTTGCCGGAGGACTGAAAACAAGACTCCGCGAGAAGCTTGCGCGAGTGAAGACCGTATTAGATGTCTACGTCCTTAGCACGAAGCCGAAATTCTATGGTGACCCGCTGCCGATCAGACAAGCAATCTGACTCGAAGAATTCGGGAGAGGGCACAAAAAAGCGCCTTCAGATGAAGACGCTTTAAGATCTGAAAGTTGACCAAAATGATTACTACTTCTTCTTACGAAGGAAAGTAGGCACATCTAGATCCTCACCGTCAACAATGGTCGGGTCTGACTTCGCGAAGCGGCCCTTCTTCTTACCGCCTGCAGGTTCAAGTTGAAGCATTTCCTGCTGCGCACGCGCCTCATCGCTGACCTCTGCCGGCTCGAGCTGCTCAGGCGGCAATGACGGCGGACGACTTGTAGGAAACGCAGGACCTGCGTCAGGGGCCTCAAGCGGGTCGCGAGTTTTGATACGCCCTGTTTTTCCGGATGACCCCATCCGGGTTAAGGTAATTTTCTGGGAAGACTCAGTCACAGCCTCAACGCGATCAACCTCTGCGCCGTCTTCTGCCTGATCCACGGCCCGTGCAATCGGATTCCGAAGGTCTTCTTCTTCCACTGCTTCAACCGCTGGCTCTGAAGCAGCAACCGGATCAAGCGAAGCAGCATACGAAGGGACCTCTTCCTCCTGCGATGGCTCGAAAACAACAGCCTCTTCCGCATCCAGCTCATCCAGCTCATCCAGCTCATCCAGCTCATCCAGCTCATCCAGCTCATCCACCCCGTCCACCTCGTCCACTTCGAACGATGGTGCAGGCTCTTCAGCGACTGGCTCTTCCACAACAGACGCTTCCGGCTCAACCTCTGGAGCTGCGACCTCTGGAACCACTTCTGGTAAAATCTCTTCTTCAATCGGATCAGGAACCACCGGTTGAATCGGCTGGGTTTCACCCACCGGAATAAATACGCTTGCAGATGCGGCTCCCATGCCAAGACTGACAGGCGCGGGCTCCTCGACAGCAGCTACAGCAGATGCTGACTCAACTTTCCCGTGAGCGGTCCCAGCATCGGGACCGGAAACAGAGCTGAGAATCGTCACCGAAAGACTGTTACCAAGGCGCTTATCAGTGCCCGTTCCAAAAAGAACCTGGGACTGACCACCGACGTGCTTGGACACCTCCATCATCACGGTCTGAACTTCAAACAAAGTCATCGTGTCGCCTCCGGCAACCTGAACCAGAACCGCATTGGCATCCTCGAGAAGCTTACCGCGATCAAGCAATGGGCACTTCAGCGCCTGCTCAAGTGCCTCGTGCGCACGATTCTCGCCTTTAGAAACGCCATAACCGAATAGACAACGGGAGTCTTCTGAATCGATCGCCGAAAGTAGGTCATCCATTCCAATCCGGATAATGCCAGGGCGGAAGACGACGTTCATCGTCGCCCGGATGCTTTGACTGATAATCTTGTCCGCAGCGGAAAAAGCCTGAGTGACACCATCCTTAGGAACAATGAGTTCGCCCATGCGATCATTGTCAAAAGTGATCACCGCATTGGCGTAGCGACTGATCGTCTCGAGAGACTCTTTCGCTTGATCCATGCGACGCTGCCCCTCAAAAGAAAACGGCATCGTTGCAAAAACGACCAAAAACACGCCTTCCTCTTTGGCGATTCGGCAAACTTCAGGAGCAGAACCTGAACCGGTTCCCCCACCAAGACCGACACAAACGAAGACCATTTCGTTTCCGCGGACGGCCTCACGAATGCCGTCAACCGCTTCCAGTGCCGCTTGCTTACCAAGTGAAGGATCACCACCAGTGCCCATCCCCTTAAGAAGAGTGGTTCCCAGTTGAATCTTATCACTCGAGACCGAAGTCGAAAGCGCACGTACGTCAGTGTTAAGAGTTAGTAGGGTGGCGTCATCACTCCCTTCGAGAGCCATTCGATCGAGCACATTTGCACCTGCTCCGCCGACACCTACTACCTTCACGCCGGCGCCTGCCTGTCCTAAAACAGCAACATCATCTTGATTATACTCAATCATAAGTCCTTATTTTCCTTAGTTGCTACTGATTGTCAAAAGAAAAGAAAAGGATTACTTTTTACCCTTTCGAGCTAAAAATCTGCTCAATCTTCTTTCCCAGCTTCCCTAGCGGCCCTTCTCGAGGCCGTTGCTCATCCAGTAGCTGGGCGTAGCGGATTAGACCCACCGGAGTCGCATACTGGGGATTTTCGAAAAGTGCCGCCGGTCCAGACATCGATGCAGCACCTGCTTTTTGAACAGGAACTCCGAAGATTTCCTCGGTAACATCATCAATTCCAGACATCAAACTCGAACCACCGGTTAGGAAGATCCCGCTTCCAAGCTTGTCGAGACATCCCTGCTTCCGCAGTGGCTCGGCGACTACCGTCAAAAGCTCGGTCAAACGGGCATTCATGATTTGATTTAGTAACTCCTGCTCGACTTTCTTCCCCCCCTCGCCCTCAATTGCGATTTCCTGATTTTGGATATTCTTTAAGGAAGCGCTCCCATGCTTGACCTTCAACTTCTCGGCTCTCGCCAAAGTGATCTTCAGCACGAGGGCAATATCATTCGTGATGTGATCACCACCAATAGGGGCGCAGCCACTCGCGACGACAGCGCCGTCGACAAAACAAATATAGTCAGTCGTCCCCCCGCCAATATCAAGGAGCAGAGCCCCTTCGTTCTTCGCTTCGCGATTAAGCACCACCTGTGCCGCGGCGACAGGCGAAAAGACAATGTCTTCCACTTCCAGCGGCACTTCACGCACACACCGAATCGCATTCTGGATTCGGGTTTTGACTCCGTGAATGATGTGATAATCAGCTTCCAGCTTTTGCCCCAGCATATTGACGGGATTCAATACCTTCTCCTGCCCATCAACAAAGTAGTGCTGAACTATGGAGTGAATGTAGCCGTTTTCTTTGGGAAGCGGAACATCGCGGGCAATCTTCTTCACCTCGTCGAGATCTTCGCCGGTAATTTCCATCTCCTCGTCGGAAACCCGAATCGTCCCGCGGTTGTTGAGACTCTGAATATGAGAACCGGTGACCGCAAGAAAGACCGTATTGATCTCCGCGTCACTGCGCTCTTCGGCGCGCATAAGAGCATCGTGCAAACAAGTTTGAACGGTATCAGGGTCTACAATCTCCCCTTTACGAACCCCTGCAGAAGGATGCTGGCCGACACCCAGTATTTTGATGGCGCCATCGTCGCGAACCTCGCCCACTACCATGCACACTTTTGAAGTGCCGATTTCGAGACCGACATAGATATTTGATGACGCCATAGGGGTATTTTAAAATTGATCTTAGCCACCCGATAGAATCAAGTGCAAATGTTTTTCCTGACCTGACAGCTCAGGCCGCTCCGGAGTTGCTGGAACTTCGATCGCTGCCGGGGAAGTATCATTTCCGCCGGTCGAAACAGGAACTGTGACTTCCGCGAAAGTTACCGGAATGTTCTTTTTCGCCACTACGTTAACGGTAAGAAGAGTTTGCCCGGCTTTCTCTGTTTCCAGTAGAATCAAGGCAAGATCCTCTAAGCCGCGCGGAACATCGTAGACATCATAGGTGACTTTGAGCCCATTGCGGTAAGCACATTCCATCGACCACTCGTTGGGAAGTCGCACTTTCTCAACCAACATATCATCCGAGGAAAAGAGGCGCTCGCTCTCCACAATCAGCTTCAACGCGTTTTTCGCCGGAGCAGAATCAAGGCGTGTCCCTTCATTGGGCTTCACCATTTTAAACGCCTCAACGACAGGAAGACGCTTCATCTCATTCGTTAGATTGAGGCATCGGAACAAATACCCTTGATCATCCATGAGGAAACCACGCTCCATGTCCCACGGCCGAATGCCCTGAGGAGGACAGGACAGCCAGGCGACTCCTATCCGCTCCCTCACCTGAATCAGCAATCGATCCGGCATCTCGCGATTCACGTTCACCCGTGCGACCTGAGGCAACAACTCAATCTGATTCTTTATCAATCCCAGATCCAACTCCAGCAGATTCATTCCCGGAGAGACATTTGCGATCTCAGAAAGCTTAGCCTCGCTGAGGAGTCCATCACTCGATATATCGAGACGACGAAGAACGAACTCCTGATTCTTATAGAAAATATTCTCGTATGCCCACTTCGCCCCGATCGGAATACTGACGCAAAGGCAAAGGATCGCGAGTGTGCGGATGAGCAGTCCTTTTTTCGTGGAACGCTTACGGGGTGGTGCCATGGCCGGCACCGTTGTGTCAGACTCAAGCTGAACCCAGTCAGAATCCTCCCCCGAGGACTCTGATTTGATGAGCTTCAGCGGGTTCTTGAACTTTCGACCGTTTTTGATCCCTGTTTTCTTTCGCATTAATTGAAATTACGCGAAAGTTTAATAATTTTCAAACAAAGATTTGCATAGTCGATTCCCGCCGCTTTCGCCGCCTTCGGCAAAAGACTGCTTTCTGTCATCCCAGGAATCGTATTCACCTCGAGGACATAGGGCGTTTCATCTTCGCTCAAAAGGACATCGACACGTGAGTATACCTCGATTCCCAGCGATCGGTGGGCTTTCAACGCCTCCTCTTGCACTCGCGCCGTGACCGAATCAGAGAGATCCGCCGGACAAAAGTAATCCGTCCCCCCCTCACCCGTCATCCACGGATATTTGTTGGAAATATCGTAGAAACCGGAGCGCGGCTGGATGTGAATGATAGGAAACACCTGATCGCCCAGAACTCCGACGGTGAGTTCCTTCCCCGTGATGAGTTGCTCAACCAACACATCCGGACTGTATTTGCTGGCATCAACTATCGCCGCATCCCATTCCGCATCATTATGAACTAGATGAACGCCGACACTGGACCCCTCACGCGGCGGCTTCACCACACACGGAATTCCAATCTCGCCCGGGCTGACATTGCCGGAGTCAATCATCACGACTTCAGAAAGCGGCGTGCTGACTCCCGCTTCCACAAAAGCATTTTTACTCAAAACCTTATCAAAAGCGAGGCCTGAGCTTACCCTGCGGGCTCCTGTGTAAAGAACCCCTCGCTCCTCAAGCTCAGCCTGAAGCGTGCCGTCCTCGCCGTAGGTGCCATGAATGACATTGAACGCGATATCTGTTCCTTCCTGCAATTCAAAACCCGGGCCTTTCACGTCTACCAGCGTAACCCGTCTCACGTGACCTTCGAGAGCCTCAGCAACGCCGCGCGCGGAAGCGAGAGAAACATCGCGTTCCGATCCGGGACCGCCTGCGAGGACTGCGACATGAAGTTGATCAATAGAAGGATTCATAAAGTGCTTAGAGAGAAAGGAAAAATTTACTGAGGATGAACCGGATTTTCGTTTTCGTCAAAACGAAGAATTCTACGTCGGGTAGCGACTAGGTCTTCCGAAAAAAGAGTCGAGTCCAACTCGCCGGCGGCGGGTTGAAGCTCCTTGTGAAGAAAATACCGCGTCTGCTCGCCTGAAAAATCGCTCAAGGTTCCGAATTTACTGAACACAAGTTTTTCGTAAAAGTCCAATGCTTGAAAACTATAGGTATCGAGAAGAATATTCCGACAACCGCGCCTGAGAGCTTCTTCTTCGGCTGCCTTCATCATCGCTGATGCACGCCCTTGATGACGATGGGATTCGGCCACCCATAAAAAGGAGACCTCCAGATAGTTCCAGTATGTTTTGCCTGCGAGGCCAGCGATGATTTCACCGTTTTCTATTCGGTCAAAAACACAAAGCGGCTCAACATCACTGGGCATGTGGAGCCGATTGAAGGAGCGGATCCCATCGACCACTTTTATCTCGTCCTCAGGACTGGGATTTGAAGTCAGCTCAAGACTCATATTGAACTGGAACTCGCATGGATTTCAGCCAGTCCCATGGCTATTCAGTAAACGTGCCACGATCGCTCATCTGATCAGCTACCACTCTCGCCATCTTGACCATATCATCGTTGCTGATTCCCGTGTTCCATTGCCCGCACCAGGAGTTCCAGTCCACGACGGGCCATTGCGCGCGCTCATCAAAACGGGATTGGGAGCATTGTAACGACACTCACCTTCTGAGGCAGCAAACCGCGAATCCTCTTCAGAATGAAAAAACTGACACGTGCGACAGGAAGTCTCCTCCATCTCCAGAGGGGGCAATTCACCACCCTCTGCTAAAGTAGCAGGGCGAACCTTGGCTACTTTGGCCGCAGGCAAAACCACTTCCTCCTCAGCCACTTCCTCCTCGGCAGCCTCAACGCTCTCTAAATCCTCAGCCGCTGGAACCAACTTAGAGACTCCTGTTTTCGATGCCGGCGCCCCGGGGGGTCCCGATGAAAATGGATTATCTGGCTTCATGGCTCTCCTTTGCAAATCAACTAGCGACGACTCCGGAAACCTACCAAGAAGACCGGAACTAAGACAACAATCGCTATAAAAGCGAGAAAAATCCAGTTAATAAGAATTAAATAGAATTTTCAGAACTAAACACCTACAAGCACTATCCATCAAAATTACGGGACAGAACTTCCTGTACGTCTCTAGATAGGTTCGTCCTGCCCGATGATCTGCACCTCAGTTTCAAGCTCGATACCACGCTCCCTGTTCGACACCTCCTTGATATCGGCGATCAGATTGAGAACATCGTTGGCAGTCGCCTTCCCATTGTTGACGATGAAATTCCCGTGAACTTCACTGACTTCTGCGTTGCCTACTCCAGTGTTCTTGAGCCCCAACTCATCGACGAGTTGGCCTGCCCCAACAGTGTCAGGATTTTTAAAAATACACCCCGCACTCGCTGCTACCGGCTGAGAACTGCGGCGCTTGTCCTTCGAGGCCGCCATCATCGCTGCGATTTCCTGGTCCGGCTTTGGTGTGCCTTTAAACACAGCAGAAACGGCCACGTTATGAGCCAGCTCGGGAACATTGCGATAGTGGTGACGAATTTCCTCCAAAGGCCTCTCAAAGATAATCCCCTCGGCATCAACCATTCTCACGCTGACTACCTGATCGAAGGTCTCAGTCCCCATCGCCCCGGCGTTCATTCGTAAACTACCGCCCACGTTGCCGGGAATTCCTTCCATCCACTCAAAGTCGCCGAGTCCGGCCGACTGTGCCGCAGCCGCAAGCGCCTTAAACTTAACCCCCGCTCCCGCGGTGATCGTATTTCCCTCGGTGTGAATCGCTGAAAATTCACCTTTCACCGGATTGATAGCGACACCGGGAATGCCTCCATCTCTCACGAGAAGGTTGGATCCCCTTCCGACAACGCGAAGTGGCAAGCCGGAATCGGCGCAATGCTTCACGATACGAGCAAGGCCTGACTCAGTGGTTGGCTCAATCCAGAACTGAGCGGGTCCTCCCACTTTCATTGTCGTATGACGACGCATCGGCTCATAGAGACGAACACTGCCATCGGGCTCGCTGAGGATCTCCGTGAGCTGGTCAACGGTTGCGAGGTCCTTCGCGAGACGGTTGCCTACCTCGTGAATGTTACCTGCTCCAAGGGTCATTACCCAATCACCCGCCTTCAATTTATGCCCGGCGGCAAGATGCAACGAAGTCAGGTCCGGATGTGAATTTACGGACTCCACTTCACCAAATTCTTTCACCGCATCAACGATGGTATTGCCCGTAATCCCCGGAATAGGCTTCTCGCTCGCGGGATAAACATCCGTTACCCAGAGTTCATCCACGCCGGTGAAACTGGCTCCAAAATCCTCCCGGAGCAACTGTGTCCGTGTAAATCGATGTGGTTGAAACAGACAAATCAATCTTCCTGCGTGCTGGGAACGCGCCGTCTGAATCGTTGCCGCAATCTCGGTAGGATGATGTCCGTAATCGTCGACAATTGTGATGCGGTCGCTGTTTCGCTTGAGTTCAAAACGACGCTTCGCTCCACGAAAAGAGGCAAGCGCTTCGTCAATTCGATCAAAAGAAACCTCCAGTTCAATGCAAAGCGCAATGACAGCTAACGCATTGAGGACGTTGTGACGCCCGGGAATTCCGAGACGTAACCGCCCCAGTTCTTCGCCATCTTTCTTCACCGTAAACTCCGTTCCCGCTCCCTTTGGAGAAAGGTCCGAAGCCGTAAAATTCAGCCCCTCACGCCAACCATAACTCACCGCGTTTTCGCGTTCGCCGCAAACGCGCTCGGCATGCTCGTCATCGCCGCAGTAAAAAATCTTTCCGTTCGTTTGGTCACAAAAGGTCCCGAAGACCTCGCAGATCGCATCAAGCCCATCGTAAAAATCGAGATGCTCAGCCTCCACATTTAAAAGAATCGCGTGCTCAGGATGGAAGTTCACAAGCGTGCCGTCGGACTCGTCCCCCTCTGCGACAAAGTATTCCCCTTTCTCATCCCAGTTTGCATTGCGCCCCAGAATCGGAATCTCAGCACCAACATAGTGAGACGGGTTTTTGGCTCCCACCTTCAACACATGAGCAGCAAGCGCGGAAGTCGTCGTTTTCCCGTGCGTTCCTGCGACCACGACGCCCTTTTTCCCGAGCATAATCGCTGAAAGTGCTTCGGCCCGACGCAGCTTAGGAATATTGGCGGCAAGTGTCGCATCAAAAGCAGCGTTCCCCTCTTTAATCGCACTCGAATAAATCACCACATCCACCCCCTCGACTGCTTCAGCCGAATGAGGGCTCGAGAAAATCAGTCCAGACTTTTCAAGTCGCTCTGTCTCACCCGAAGTGACCCGGTCCGACCCGGAAACCTTATGACCGAGGCCCAGTAGCAGCGAAGCGAGACCGCTCATGCCTGATCCGGCGACTCCGATAAGATGCACCCGCACCGGCGAGTCTTGATTAGAAATTTTAGCGGCCCATTCCTGGCAGATGTCGCTCATAAGTGTGTGGCAGAGTAAGGTAGAAAATTAAAGGGTCTCGTTTCAGGATAGCTTGGCAGTGATGACATCGCAGACCCGCTCCGAAGCGTCGGGAATCGCAAGAGACTTCATCGTAGTGCTCATCGAAGCAAGTCGCTCCCAATCTTGAATCAGGGAGGTGATTTGTTCGGCGAAGTTTTCTTCATTCAAATCGTCCTGAACCCAGAGTTCAGCCGCGCCCGGCTTCGAGAAAATCTCAGCATTCGTTACCTGATGATCATCCGCTGAAAAAGGATACGGAATCAAAACCGAAGGCAATTCATAGAACGCCAACTCAGTAAGACTCGATGCCCCCGAACGGCAGATCGCCAGATTCGAAGCCGCATACGCATACTGAACCTCACTGCAAAAATCGATCAAAACACCACCTTCGGGATGTGCCTCGTAAGCGGGCTTCACCGATTCATGATCCGATGGCCCGCTGATGTGCAGCACCTGAATACCGTTTTCGATAAAGTGCGGAAGACTCGAAGCGACGAGTTCATTGATGCGCTGCGCCCCCTGACTTCCGCCCATGACCATGACCGTCTTGAGATCCGGATTCAGACCGAAATGAGCCATTGCCTCTTCCCTCGTCGGCTTGTTCGCCACTGAAGGACGAACCGGAGTGCCTACCACCTCAACATTTTTGCCTTCGCCGAAGAATGGCGCACAAACATCAAAGCCAACCAGTACTGAGCTGGCGAATCGAGCATTCAGATGATTCGCCCGGCCCGGAATCGAATTGGACTCATGAATAAAAGTCGGTAGCCCCTTCCACTTTCCGGTCATCAATGGCGCCGCCGAAGTAAATCCTCCCATTCCGAGAACCGCGTCCGCCTTGAATGTTTTGATCAGCGTCTTGCAGCCAAAAAGCGCCTTCGCGAACTGCAGCAGGAAACCGGGCATCTTAAGCGAAATCAAACGAGGCATCGCGATTGCCGGCATCCGCTCGAACCGAAGATGATCGTATCCTTCGGAAGCAAGTGCATCGATTTGCTTCTCAGAAATAAGAAGCAAGACCTCGCCACCGCGCTTCGTCCAGGCCTCCGCCACAGCAATGCCGGGAAAAAGATGTCCACCCGTTCCTCCGCAGGCAATGATCAAGTGTTGGCCAGAATTCTTAGACATTTGGTGATTATTGAAAATCGAGGACTTTACTTAGATTTCAACAAAATGAAACGTATTTCCCCTTTCGCTTCCAATAATACGGCATCCTCGCGAATCATCTATCACCGCAGACAAAGATTCCCACCGTTGAGGCCACATTTCACGACGTTTTTTAGTCCCTGCCCGAAAGAACAATCAAGCCTGCCGCTGAAGTTCGAAGAACGAGGATAAATTATGCGAAACGTGCCATCCTATCGCCCTCTATTAATTATCCCCTGCAGAC
>JAOFXR010000053.1 GCA_028047635.1 Verrucomicrobiales bacterium | reverse complement strand
CAGTAAAGCAAGCCTACAAAAAGGGTCTGATTAGCAAATACCCACCCATCCCGATCCAGCAAAGCGCGATGCGCAAAGTAGATGATTATCGGCAAGGCAATGGGGAAAAGATACCACCAGAAAACGTTTTTCAGTAGCTTAATTTGATGACGAACCTGTGACGCCGCGCGCTCAGACGAGACCCGCAGCGAGGTTCCCAGTTGTGGTTGATTTCTCTTTTGAGACCTTCGATCGAAAAACAAATATCCTGCCACCCAAAGCACCCCCGGAATCATCAGATACCAGGTCCAAAGTAGATCACCTTTGGTTCCTGACCAAATCCAGTATGGCACCATCGCCAGCGCGACGGCGATCTCAAGCGAGTCCCGGCGAAAGATCACGCCCTCAAAGCTTCGCTGATTGCGCTGCACGAGCTTCAAAAGAGCGACATGATCAACCGACACCTGACTCTGTGAATCCTGCTCATTCCACTCTTTCTGCAGTTCATCAAAATTCATTCGCCAACTCCCTTCATTGTTTCCGCCAGTTGTTTCCTCGCCCGGGTCAATCGGACTCCTATACAGCCTTCCGAGACTCCCAGGACGTCCGCCATTTCCTGATAACTGAGCCCGTCAAGATGGAGCAGTAGCAACGAACCGTCCGCCTTCGGCAAATTCCGGATTCCTTCGTAAAGCTGCTCAAGAAGTGGATTCGGTTCCGCCCCTGAGCCATGCAGGCTCGTAAATGAAACAATGGCATCGTGCCTCTCACGTCGTCGTTTCTCTGAGCGACGCCAGGCACGGGCCGTGTTTAAGGCAACGCGATAAATCCATGTCGTTTCTTTGCACTTCCCTTCGAACGAGGGCATTGACTTCCATAGCTGAAACAGGATCTCCTGAAACAAATCACTTTTCTCATCCGGCGAGCGCTCCGAAGCATGGACGACACGAAACAGCAACCCTCGGTGGTCTTCCACCCAGCGGCCATAGCGTTTCTCGAGTGTCTCTTCGGGTTCTTCCATCAGCAAATACCTCTCATCATGAAACCAGTGACGAAGTCTTTCCTTTTATTACACGAAAATGAAAAAAGAAGGAGGCCTCCGAAAATCTTGCGAAACGCGCTGATGGCAAAGGGAGGGAAAGCAACTGAGGAAGGGCCGCAATTAGATTCTTGGACACTCACAGGTTGGAAGGCTCGATTAAGGAGGCTCCGGTTTCAAGACTCATCTCGTTGTTATCGTAGGCGAGTCGAGCCACTAATCGATCGTCTGCATCAACATCGAAATTCGAATCCCCTATCACCGGAGTAGAAAGATAACGGAAAGTTTACGCGATACGGCCTTTCAAAGGTTTGACTCACTTCGGGGTTACTCGGAGAATGATTCAAACCTCACTATGAAAAATTATCTTTTTTATGCGGCTCTCTCAGTCTCTCTGAGTGTTCACATTCCTATCATTGGAGAAGAGACAGAGAACCCTGCCACCTTGACTGAAGTTTACGGTGGAATGGTGGTGCAACTCGGGGCGCCTGATGCTGAATATGCCGCAGAGCTTGCGAAGACGGGACGTCACATCATACATCTGCTCGATACAAAAAGTGAGGCGATCGAAAAAGCGAAAGAGGCTCTCCACGAGGAGCAAGTTTACGGAGTGGCTTCGGCCGAAACACTTCAGGATTATTCTCACCTTCCCTACACCGAGAATTTGATCAACCTTGTCATCGCCGGTCCGAATACCGCAGAGGCTTCCGAGATCTTTCGAGTGCTCGTTCCCGAAGGAGCGGTTGTCGTGACCGATCCCGGCTCGCTCAACGCGGCGAACCTCGAAAAGGCCGGGTTTCAATTCATCTCCGAAGTCCCCTCTTTAAAGGCCCCTGATAAGAAGTGGATCGTTGCCTACAAACCATGGCCCGAGAGCATGGGCCATTGGACGCACTCCCGCCACGATGCCAACGGAAACGCGGTGTCTCCGGATACGGCCGTTGGCGAACCCAAGCGGATTCGCTGGATCGCTGGACATTCCGGAACCGAAGTGGAGGGAATGGTCAGTGATGGAGGGCGCAATTTTTACGGACATGCTTTAACGCGGGACAGCTTTAACGGCATGCGATTGTGGCACCGGGACCTCACTCAGGAGGAGAAGAAAATGGATCCTGCCACCTTCACGATGAAACGACTCAACGGAAGTTTGGCTCGCCCTGTCGCGACGGAAAAGTATCTCTTTGCGGTCGCTTTTCCCACCAACAGCCTCGTTGCTCTGGACGCCAAGACGGGCGAGATCGTGCGCTCCTTTCCTGAAATCGTGAAGCCTCAGGAACTCGTTCAGCACAAGGGAACCGTCGTCGCAACCTGCCCCACAGGAATCTTTGCTTTCAGTGCTGAGACCGGCTTCCTCCTCTGGAAAAAAGAAACGTCAGCCCCACGAACCGTAGTCGCGGATAACGATAGGGTTTCCTACATTCAGGGCGAGCCGAGAAAGGGTGAAAAAGCCGAAGCGGTTACGGTCGATATTTATTCGGGAGAAATTCTATGGAAGAAATCCGACTACCCCTGGCTGCACAAAGTAAAGCGCAGCGTTCTTTATGGTGATCAACTCGCCTACGAAGTTTCGAGCTTCAATGACAATGACGCCGACAACGGTATCCACATCGTTTCCGCGGAGGACGGAGGCCTAAGCTGGGAGAAAACGTATGCTCCGGGCATGAACCATAAGCGACAGGCCAGAGCTATGTTTATCGGGGATGACCTCTGGATTCAACAAGGAGGCAAACTTAACTACGACGACAAGGAAAAGAAAGAATTTCAGGAAGTGGAAGTGACTTCGCTGAACCGGAAAACAGGTGAGACGAAGAAGACACTGCCAGCGGGCCTCGGGCATTGCGCTCCGCCTGTGGCGACGGTGAACATGATCTTCTCCGGTGTCGTCGAAATGACCGATCTGGAATCTGGAAACCTGATTCTCAACTCAATTACGAAATCAAACTGCTCGCAGGAAAACGGTTTTACACCGGCGAACGGTCTGATCTATGCAACGCCGAAACATTGCACCTGCTGGCCAATGTTGCGAGGATACGTCGCGATGGCTCCGGAACATCCCGGCATTGCGACTGGGAATTATCCTCCGGATCTTTCTGCCGATAAGATCAATTTCACACTAACCAAAGAATCGGCTCAACCTGACCCGAAAGCACTGCCCCCCTCAAATTCCGACTGGCCCATCTATCGGCACGATGTGTGGCGAAGCTCGAGTTCTACCGCTCCCGGGCCGAAAGAAACCAAGGTTCTCTGGTCAGCTCCGATTGCCCCGAAAAAAGACTCTCTCTCCGAAACGAGCCCACTTCGTTTTGATTGGAATGACAACCCTTTTGTGAAAGGACGACTCTCTCCTCCCACGATTGCAAACGGCCACGCATTTGTAGCCCGACCTGATGCGCATGAAGTCGTCGCGATCGACACGACATCAGGAGAGGTAGCGTGGCGTTTCACCGCGAGAGGCCGGGTCGATACACCGCCCACGATTCACAATGGTCTCGCCATCTTCGGTGATCACGGTGGTTACGTTCATGCGGTGCGAGCAGATAACGGGAAGCCCGTCTGGAAATTCCAGGCAGCTCCGATTGACGAGAGGATCGGCGCGTATGGCCAAATCGAATCCGCCTGGCCGGTTGCTGGTTCCGTCCTTGTCATGGATGACAAAGCCTACTTCGTTGCCGGTCGCCAGGAACTGTCCGACGGAGGTGTTTTCCTCTTTTCAGTGGATCCGATGACAGGAGAAAAGCACTGGGCAAGAAAGCACAACAGCATTCCTCAAAAAGGCTACGACGGCGACAACGATGAATCTTTCGGCTTCTACAAGAATTCCGGACTCGAGTTTGATCCCGTTGATTTGCTTCACAAAGAAGGTGACCGCATTGCGATGTCCAGATGGTTGATCTCACTCGATGGTAAGGACATTGACGTGGATACCTGGAATGGGTTTGCGAAACTCAATACCGGGAACGGTACCGTCTTCGCCCCCCGCGGCACCTGGACCTATGGATTCCGACAGATTCACCGCTTCTCCAACGAAGCGCATCGCCGTCCGCTATGCGTCTATCGCGACAACACGATTGTCGGATCACTGAACAGCACGACCGCTTTGTATCGCAGAGATTTCGATGTCGAGAACAAAGAAGAGTTTAACAGCAAGTGGATCACCGGCTGGGAAGCGGCAGGCAAAGGAAGAAAAGGCGAGCGCCCCTATCGCAGTGATCGTATTGCGGAGAAGGCCAGCTGGAAAGTCAATCCATGGGCAGCAAGCGATGCTCCGGAGGAACTGCTGAAGCCCACAACGATTGAGGGAAGCAAACAATTGAAGAACAAAATCTACGGAATGGTGATGGATTCGAAGGATCGCCTCTATGTAATCCACGAGGATGGCACCTTGAAAGTCATCAATGCAAAAGATGGTTCGACCCTTTCTGAGAGCAAAGTCGCATCACCGATTTGGGACGGACTTGCGCTTGCGGAGAATCGCCTTTTCCTCAGCACCGAAGATGGACAATTGATCTGCCTCGGAGATACTGCCGGAGCCAAAGTGGCTTCCAAAAATTGAGTGTGCAATCGGCCAACAAGACAAAGAGCATCACCAGTAAAGCCATCGGACTTTTGATACCGGCATGACGCCAGAGGATATCTCGTGACGGTTCTCGAAATCAAATAGACTCGTGTGAATGAATACTCTGCGATGTCTTCTCACCCTGCTTATCGTAATATCTCCGGCGTCACTTTGTTTCTCGAGTGAATTGTGGATCGGAAAGTCCAGTGTGAGCATTACACCTGAACTTCCGGTGGCTTTGTCAGGGCAAATGCATACCCGCATTGCAAAAGAAATCGAAAGCGAAGTAATTGCGTCTGCCGTGGCGATAGATTCGCGCGATGGAGATAAATCCGTCGACCAGGCGATTATGATTTCCTGCGATCTCGTTGCGATTCGAAAAGGGATTCTCGAGATGGTTCGGGAACGAGTCGAAAAGCGGCTGCCTGAATTCGATGTGAAGAAAATCTTCGTGAATGCGACTCATACGCACACCGCTCCGGTCATGATTCCGGGCAAATACAAAATCCCCGAAGAGGGCGTAAATCAACCAGAAGATTATCGACACTTTCTCGCGGATCGAATTGCAGATATCGCAGAGAAAGCCTGGGAAAGCCGCGAGCCGGGAGCCGCTGGCTGGGGACTTGGCCATGCTGTCGTCGCTCAAAATCGACGAACCGTTTATGCCAATGGTGTAGCTCAAATGTATGGCTCAACAGAGCGAAATGACTTTCGAGAGCTGGAAGGATACGAAGACCATGGCGTAGAAGTTCTGTTCTTCTGGAATCGTGATAAGAAGCTCATTGCCACAGCGATCAACATTGCCTGCCCTTCTCAGGAGGTCGAAAGTATTTCCAAAGTAAGCGCCGACTTTTGGCACCCTGTTAGGGAAAAATTAAAAGAAATGCACGGGGAAGATCTCGTAGTCTTGACCTGGGCGGGAGCATCAGGGGACCAGTCCCCGCATTTAATGTATCGAAAAGCCGCTGAAGAACGAATGAGAAAACTCAGGGGGCTGAGCCGACTTGATGAAGTGGCGCGTCGTGTCGTGGACGGATGGAGCGAAGCATACGAAGGTGCCGTGCAGGAGATAAAGACAGACCTTGTTTTCTCTCACGAAGTGAAAGACATCAAGCTTCCGCTTCGGATCGTGACGAAAGAAGAGTTCAAGAATGCGGAAACAAAATACAATGAACTCTCCGGAAATGTTAAGACACTGTGGAAAGCGCTCTGGCATCAAAAAGTAATTGAGCGGTATGAACGCCACAAAGAAGGCACGTTGAAACCCTACGCGATGGAGCTGCATGTGCTTCGCCTTGGCGATGTCGTCATTGCCACCAATCCGTTTGAGCTGTTTACGGATTATGGTCTTCGCATGAAAACTCAAAGCCCCGCTATACAGACTTTTGTGGTGCAACTTACCGGTCCCGGAACCTATCTGGCGACCGAGAAGGCCGTTCGAGGCGGTGGCTATAGTGCGATTATCGAAAGCAATGAAGTCGGCCCGGAAGGTGGGCAATTTCTGGTTGAAGAAACCGCTTCTGTGATACGCTCTCTTTGGCCCGAAGTGAAGTAGGACCCGACCACTCACCGAGCTCTTCAGGCATGATTGAACATACCGCAACTTTTAGCCTCTCCCACGCGCCGGGGGCACCGGATGAAGCCGGATTTCGCCAAACCGCAGCTGAACGGCAAGCCATTCCCGGTGCCCAGGATTTCAGAATTCAACGCCAGGTCAGCGAAAAGCATCCACACCGATTTCGTACAGCAATGACCTTTTCGAATCGCTCAGAATATGACAGCTACTGCACTCACCGGAACCATATGACGTTTGTGGAAAAACGTCGGCTCAAAAAAGTCACTGATTTTCAGGAAGCCGATTTCGTAGATCTTTAAACGCACGCTCTCCAACCATGACGAACTCCCTGAAATTTTTCCTCATCGCATTTTCGGTAACGCCACTCCCCTGCTTTTTCGCAGCAACAGCGGAATCAGAATCAGCAAAACGCGAGTCAGATCCGATCGCACCTGCAGCGGCTATGAAAACGCTCCGCGTTCCGAAAGAGTTCACGATCGACCTTGTTGCTTCCGAACCACAACTTCTCGATCCTGTTGCATTCGACTGGGATACCCAGGGGCGGCTCTGGGTAGTTGAAATGGCGGACTATCCCCTCGGACTCGACAAGGAAGGAGCAGCGGGAGGGCGCGTCCGTGTTCTCGAAGATCGCGACCGTGATGGCAGCTACGAGCAATCGTCCATTTTCGCCGAAGGACTCAACTTTCCAAATGGAATCATCACCTGGCGGGACGGGGTCATCGTCACGGCAGCACCCAACGTTATCTTTCTTCGAGACACCGACGGAGACGGCAAAGCAGATGAACGTGAAATACTCCTTACCGGACTTAGCGAAGGCAATCAACAACTGCGCGCCAACGGCTTGCGCTGGGGACTCGACAACTGGGTCTATGTCGCTGCCGGAGGGCACCACGGAAAATACGGTGTCGATACTGCAGTCCGATCCTCACGTGCTGGAACTGATGTGAAGATTGGTAGTCGCGATTTCCGTTTTCGACCTGATACCGGGGAAGTTCAACCCCAGAGCGGTCCGACTCAATTCGGTCGCAATCGAAACGATTGGGGGGACTGGTTTGGCACACAAAACTCACGCCCACTCTGGCACTATGCTCTACCGGATCACTATCTCAGTCGCAATCCTCACTATGCTCCGCCCGAAGGTCGCGTGCTCCTGCCGCCACTTCCGAGTCCTCTCGTTTTTCCTGCCAAACCTCCGCAGCAGCGCTACCACGGATTTGAGCAGTCAGGACATTTCACATCGGCATGCTCCGGTATGATTTACCGAGACGATCAGCTATTCCCCTCGAGTCCGGTGACCGGCGGAGGATGGAGCACTCTCAACGCGTTCACATGCGAGCCTTTCCATAACCTTGTCCAACATATTGCGGTGACTCGTGACGGCGTCACCTTCGCCGGGAAACGAGGAGGAGAAGAAGGTGCCCCCGATTTTCTCGCCAGCACCGATCGCTGGTTTCGACCCGTCATGGCACGCACCGGTCCCGACGGAGGACTTTGGATCGCAGACATGTATCGCTACATGATCGAGCATCCTCAATGGCTGCCGGAGGAAGGCAAAGCGGCTCTCTTACCGCACTACCGTGAAGGTGATGATCGAGGCCGGATCTATCGGATAAGGAGCGCCAGGGATGCGGTAGAACCCGTTCCAGATTTGGAGAAGGGAGACATCGTCGAATTTCTTGCATCGCCGAACGGCTGGCAGCGCGACAAAGCTCAACAACTCATTCTTTGGCGAAACGATCGCTCCGTCGTTCCACGCATCAAAGCACTGGTTTCCCATGCAAAAGATCCTCGTACCCGTGTTCAGGCTCTCGCCACTCTCGATGGTCTCGGAGCACTCGATGAGCCGGAAATTCTCACCGGGCTAGCTGACAAGCATCCTGGAGTTCGAAGCAACGCTCTTCGACTGGCCGAGGAGCAACACTCGCCCGCCCTTGAGAAAGCGGTTCTAAAACTCGCAAACGATTCCGACGCGGCGGTCCGTTTGCAATGCGCTTTTACACTGGGTGAGCTACCAGCCTCCAGTGCCGCGACTTCTGCATTGGCGGACTATCTGGCGTCAGAAGATCCATTTGTGGTAGCTGCGGCAACCAGTTCCATCCTGCCTCATTTTGCAGAATTAGTTGCTGCCTGCCCCGGAGCTGCTCCGCCGCATTATCGGAGCAAGCTCGCCGAATTGGCCCTCAGTCTTGACGATCACGAGGCTTTCCAAAAACTTGCGCTTCCGTTGTTGGTTTCAATCCCAAAGACACTTGCATTACTCGATTCGCTCAAGGCACGGGACCTTTCGGTCACCGTTTTGGAAGAAAACGCGGAACTGAAAGAGGCCTTCGCAAGCTTACTCAAGAAGGCACGCGTCGACATGAAGGACGAAACAGCAGACTTGTCACAACGAATTGATCCTGCCGCATTGCTTGCCCGCAGCCCGGCTGACAAAAATGCCGGCTTTGATTTTCTCGCCGCGAACATTTCACCGTCCACTGCACCTAAAGACTTCACTCGAATTCTCAATGCATTTCGAAGCAGCAGCGACAGCAACACCTCCAAAGTGTTGCTCGATAAATGGAGCAATCTTTCTCCGTCATCCCGGAACCAGGTTACCGAACTTCTCCTCTCGGGACAGGACTGGACCAATCATTTTCTCGATGCGGTAGAGAAAGGCCCCGTTCGCGCTGTCGAAATTTCGCCTTCCGTAAAATCCCGCCTATCCAGACATCCTAACAAAAGCACCCGATTAAGGGCAATTTCCCTGTTATCTACCACCTCAGAAAAACTCCGCGCCGATATCGTCACTGCCTATGCTCCGGCTTTGAAACAAAAAGGTAATTCGGACCGTGGACTGATTGTTTTTCAAAAGGCCTGTCTCGCCTGCCATAAAGTCGGCAAGACCGGGACAAGCGATCTCGGCCCTGATCTCGCAACGGTGACTGATCATCCCGCCGAGAAGTTGCTAGCCAACATAATCGATCCCAATCTTGACATTCAGCCAGGCTATCATGCATACAACTGCCAGCTCAAAAACGGCGAACAACTTTTCGGACTCATCGCGGGCGAAACCGCTTCCGGCATTATCATTAAACAACTCGACGGAACGACCCGCAATCTACTGCGAACCGACATCGCGTCACTGGCAAGCGCCAATGTTTCGCTGATGCCTGAAGGACTTGAATCAGCAATCACGGTTAGCGAGATGGCCGACCTGATTGCTTTTTTGAAAACGAAAAATGCAGGACACGAACAACGCGATAAAAATGTTGGAAATAAATGAATCGACGTTAAACAAGAAAGCGTCAGATAGTATCAGCCGAAAGATGCCCAATCAAAAAACAACACCTATCAAATACCGAGGTGACAAGCTTTGGACTCGCTGCGACTTCAAGATAAACTTCCTTTGTCTAATATTACTGGCGATTGGCTGCCCCCCCCTGTCCGCCGCCGATTGGCCGATGTGGCGCTATGATGCCGAGCATCGCGCTGCTTCACCGGAGCAACTTCCCGATCAACTTGAGCTCCAATGGACCCTGAAGCTCTCTCCACGAGAACAAGTCTGGGATGATCCGCTGAATCATGACCTGATGCCCTACGATCGCATCTTTGAACCGATCGTTCTCGGTGAACTGATGTATGTCACTTTCAACGACACTGACAAGGTCGTTGCCTACAACACTTCCGACGGCAGCGAGTCATGGAGTTTCTACACTGACGGTCCCGTTCGTTTGCCGCCCGTCGGATCAAACGGGAAAATTTACCTAACGAGCGACGACGGATTTCTCTACTGCCTCACCGCCGATACAGGAAAGCTCCTCTGGAAATTCGCCGGCGGCCCCTCCCCTCTTAAAGTCCTCGGCAATAAACGCCTCATCTCTGCCTGGCCCGCTCGCGGTGGCCCCGTGATTCGTGACGAACACGTCTACTTCGCCGCCAGCATCTGGCCCTTCATGGGCACCTTCATCTACTCGCTCGACGCTGAAACCGGCGCAGTGGAATGGGTCAACGACAGCACTGGTTCTCAGTATATCGAACAACCGCACAGCGCCCCGTCCTTTGCCGGAGTGGCTCCGCAGGGATCGCTTGTCGCGACCGACAACTATTTACTCGTCCCCGGCGGGCGCTCGGTTCCCGCTGCTTTTGATCGCAAAACCGGGAAATTCGTTCACTTCAAAATCAATGCCGGAGGCAAGGGCAACGGCGGTTCTTTCGTGATCGCTAACGACGATGAGTTTTTCGTCCACACTCGCTATCGGGGCGTCCGCAATTACGATCTCGCCAGTGGTAAGAAGGGCTCGTTCACCTGCAACGAACCGGTTCTGACGTCCTCCTACCTTTACCTAGCCACTGATGAAAAAGACAAAAAAGAAGTTCACGTTCTTGATGCCAAAGATAAGAAACGGCTCTGGACAATTGCAGCAGACGGCACTGGAGATCTGATCAAAGCCGGCGACCAACTCTATGCGGTCGGTAGTGACTCTCTGACCGCAATCAACCTCTCAGATGAGGGAGCAAAAGGGACCGCCGCCTGGACTCTCAAAGTCGACGGTGATCTCCAACGACTCCTCGCCGCCAACGGGAAGCTCTTCGGGGTCACTCTTGACGGTCAAATCATGGCCTTCGGCTCCGGCTCACGTTCCGACCAAGTCATCAATCCGCCTGCCGTCGATCTTGCCACCGCTGCCGCCGACACCACCTCGCGTGCCACTAAGTTCCTCGAGAAGACCACGGCCCGCGATGGCTATTGTCTTTGGTACGGTCTCGATGATATAGACATTCTCGAATCCGTGCTCACAGAATCTGAATTGCAGATCGTAGCGATCGACCCGGATCATGAGAAAGTCGAAAAGCTGCGCCGCCGTTTCGACAAGACCGGTCTTTACGGTAACCGCATCACGATTCATCAGGGCTTACCGTCAACGTTCAAATCCCCGCCCTACATCAACAACCTCGTTCATGTCAGCTCATCTCTCTCCAGCGGCATAACCACCACCACGCTGGAATCGCTCTACAGTGCCGTGCGTCCCTATGGGGGAACGCTTTCGCTCGGTCCTGAACTCCGAAAGCTGGTGGACGAAGCCGATCTAGCACGCGCCGAAGTCGTCGAAGATGACTCGAGTCTGATCGTCTCCCGAACCGGAGCGCTTCCTGATTCCGCAGACTGGACCCATCAATATGGCGACATCGCAAACTCAGTAAAATCCGACGATAGCCGCCTCAAACTCCCGCTCGGCGTTCTCTGGTTCGGTGGAAGTTCCAACATGGACGTTCTCCCCCGTCACGGACACGGACCGCCCGAACAAGTCATCGGCGGACGCATGTTCATCGAAGGAATCAATTGTCTCAGCGCCCGCGATGTCTACACCGGCCGGGTCCTCTGGATTCGCCGCTTTGACGATCTCGGCACCTTCGGAATCTACTACAACGAAACCTACGCTGACACTCCTCTCGATCCCGCCTACAACCAGAAACACATTCCAGGTGCCAACGGACGCGGATCCAACTACGTCGCGACTGAGGATGCCGTTTATGTCGTGATCGAAGACAGCTGCCACATCATCGATTCACAGACTGGCAAAACCAAAAAAGTCATCAGTCTTGCAAAAGATCCCAGCCAAAGCGAAGCACCCAAATGGGGTTTCATCGGCATCTATGAAGATGTTTTAATTGGCGGTAACGGCTTCGCCAACTTCAGTCAAAAATATGCCAAACCCGACGGCAAAGTGGCTCAACCTTCCATCGAAGACTACTCCGCCAGCGACGGCCTCGTCGGATTTGACCGGCACACCGGTGAACGGCTCTGGTCCGTCTCATCCAACCACAGTTTTCTGCACAACGGCATCATTGCGGGCGACGGGCGTATTCACTGCCTCGATAAACTTCCCAAAAGCGCTGAGGACAAAATTAAGCGACGCGGGAGCACGGTCCCTTACAACTACCGGATTCTGACGATCGACTGTCGCAGCGGAAAACAACTGTGGGAGCACAAGAATGATATATTCGGATCCTGGTTAAGCTACTCAACAAAACACGACCTCGTCCTTCAAGCAGGCTCCAGCGCGAGCGATCGACTCAAAGATGAAACCAATCAGGGAATGACGACCTATCGCGGGGAAACGGGCGAGATCGTCTGGGAGCGCAAGGACGTGCGCTACTCAGGGCCTTGCATTCTTCACAACGAACTCATCATTGCCAACGCCGATCAACATTCCAATAAAAAGGGCCTCGGCAGCAGCAGCACGGTCTTCAGTTTACTCGATGGCTCGGATCAATCGACCGTCAACCCCATCACCGGAGCGACGGAACCCTGGCGTATCGTCCGCGGAAAAGGCTGCAACACCATCATCGCCTGCGAGAATTTCCTAACCTTCCGCGACGGGGCCGCGAGCTACTACGATCTTGAAAAGCGCAATGGCATCGGAAGCTTCGGCGGCTTCAAATCCGGTTGCACCGCCAACCTTGTCGTTGCGAACGGAGTGCTGAACGCACCAGACTACACGCGCACGTGCAGTTGCTCCTATCAAAACCAAACTTCACTGGCCCTCGTTCACATGCCTGACGTAGATCTCTGGACATCAAGTCTCCTCGGCGGTTCTGAGAAAGGCACCGATGCCATCCAACGCATCGGCATTAACTTTGGCGCACCCGGCGACCGCCAGTCCGCCGATGGCACAATGTGGTTGGATTACCCCTCCGTCGGTGGCCGCTCCCCCATCGTCGAAGTGGAACTCTCCGGGAAAGAGTTGGAATATTTCCGCCAACACACGTCATCAGTCTCCGACTCTGAACTCCCGTGGGTGATGGCGTCAGGCGTTCGTAATGTGGAGAGCATTGTAATTCGTCCCCAAACAAAGAATGCCTCTGACGCAATGGGATCGCCACCCGGTACTCTCATCGCTGAACAAAAATCTGATACCGGCGAAGAAACTACGAATGGCGACGTGAATATCACGAGCAGTGACCTCGAAATGACAGTCGACAAATCGCAGCAACTCGTCGGCGTTCGTTTTCGAGACCTCAAGCTGAAGCGAGGAGAGAAAGTGCCTCAGACCTTTATCCAGTTCACCGTCGATGAGACCGGTTCGGAGCCGACTCAACTCGTGATCCGCGCCGAAGCATCCGACAATGCGAAGGAGTTCGCTACGAAGGATGAAAATATTTCCAGTCGCTCCCTGACCAAGACCTCCGTGGAATGGGCTCCCAAAGCCTGGAAGAAAGTAGACGAATCCGGCGCCGCTCAGGCGACACCGGATTTAACCCCACTTATTGCCGAAGTCACCGCCCGCACCGACTGGAAGCCCGGCAATGCCATCGCCTTCGTCATCACCGGAGACGGGAAACGAGTCGCCCAAACCAGAGCGAAAGGCGCCCCGAAACTCATGATGGAGATGGACGCCGAAAACGAGCCTATTACGATGATGAAGCCCGGAGCAGAGAAAAGTTATTCAGTCCTCCTCTATTTCGCGGAACCCGATTCACTGAAACCAGGGGAGCGTGTTTTCGAGGTAGCACTTCAAGATAAGACCGTTATAAAGGGGCTTGATCTCGCAGTGCCAACGGGAGACAGCCAAGGCCTCGTGAAACGATTCAAGGGAGTCCGGATCGCCGACGCTCTGAAAATCACCCTGCAAAAATCTCCGTCCTCGACCCACCAACCCGTTCTCTCAGGCGTCGAGTTGATCGTCGAGTAGAGTCAGCCCCCTGCCCTCACTCCGCCGATTGAAGAAATGCAATCAAGTCACGCAGCTCACGACCGCTGGAAGATAAAACGATAAGTCCTCGTCGGCGATCCAACGTAGAGTTTCGAACTGCACTCCGGCATCCTTGTCACCGAGCAGCGCATCGACCCAGGGTTCCGGGTTCACCCCGGCGAGCTTCAGCGCCTGAACCGCCTCGATGCGATCTGCATCCGGCCATGACTGAAGCTCATTAAGCTTCCAATCACCCGCAAGTCGACGGAGTGACAAGAGGGCCACGCTCGCAATGAAAGAGTACTCGTCCCGACTCAGTTCGAACAATTCACTCTGCGTAAAATCCGTCCGTAGCCGTGAACCGGATATCGTCCGTCAACCCAATCCGTCAGATAGAAAACCGCGGTGCGATCGTCTTTGCGGTGCTTGTCACGCGCAATCGCAACCGGCCTGAAATAGCGGGAACCGCGTAGCAGCGTCACTTGCTTCGCACCAAAGCTGGCGCCCTCTTGAGTGAGCGGAAAGAAATCAATCCGGTGATCGCCCCACGAAGGAACAAGTAGGCCACGGCCCAGCGGTAGTATTCCACAAGGCGCTTCGCCGGAGGAATAAATCATCGGCAGTGTCCCGCGCATCTCACCATTCCACCAGACAAACGGATGAGGTGTCGCGCCTGGGTATTTTCGGCGGTAGTCGTAGTCGCCGCCTTCGACAAGGTGGAGCGCTTTACAGGGTAGGTATTCGCCGGGATCATTTTTACCGACAAAAATTTCACCAGCCCTGCGAACGGTGACACCAAATGGGTTCCAAAAGCCTTCCACTACTTTGCGAAGATCGCCTCCGACAGCGCTGATCCTGAAACCGCCGCCACGGTCAATTCTCTCGAATGCCGAATCACTTTTCGCCTTGAACATCCACGCCTTTGAAAAGTTTTTCCCCAAACCGAATACGAGATCACCATTCGGTGCCCACGCCAATCCTGACAAAGCATTGTGCGGATAGACCGCTTCCGAAATGAGCTCGACGAGTGTTTCTTCGACATCGCCCTTCCCGTCGCCATCGCTATGACGAACCCTGAGAATTCGGTCACGTTCCGGGAGCTAAACCCAGCCATCGGGGCCGAGTTCGAGATCTGTGGTTTGTTCTGCCGCAGCATAGAACAAATGACGCGTATCATCAGAATCGAAGATATGGATCTCCTCGTGCTTGGACCCTTCGTAATCTTCCGGCGGCATCTAAGTGTAGCGCGCGATCACCCAAACCCGTCCCTCTTCATCAACATCCACTCCGGTTGGCGT
>JAOFXR010000052.1 GCA_028047635.1 Verrucomicrobiales bacterium | reverse complement strand
AGCATACGTGAAAACCAGGGGTTCTCTTCATTGGTGAGCCAGCCCGCCAATGCCGTTCGTGGATCATCGTTGATAGAAAGCGTGAGCGGATCTTCGCCCAAAACAGCCGGTTGGAGAGCGACCTTAGTATTCGGATTTTGCATCGTGGGAGCGACGCGCTTGTGGAAAATGATTTCTTCGTCGGGCTGCTCACCCTTTTTTCTACCTACGCTGGAGAGGAAGGCGGCAAAACTGTAGTAGTCATCCTGCGACCATTTTTCGTAGGGGTGATGGTGGCATTGGGCGCACTGCATCCGGATTCCGAGGAAGACCTGTGCGAGGTCCTGCATTTGCTCTTTGCTGTCTTTCACCGAGCGATACCAGGCGACGGCAGGATTTCGTCCGACTTCGCCGGAGGCGGTCACCAGTTCGGTGACCAATTCATTGTAGGGCTTGTTTTCCTGAAGGCCTGTGCGCAACCAGTCGTGGAAGGCGTAGGTGCCTCGTTGATAAGTGTCTTTGGTGCGTTTGTTGCGGAGGATGCTTGCCCATTTCTGAGCGAAGTAAGCGGCGTAGTCAGGTGACTCCAGTAGTTGATCAATCTTCTCTGCACGCTTGTTAGCGCTTTTTGACCCAAGGAATGTGATGGTTTCCTCAGGGGAGGGAAGGCGCCCCGTGATGTCGATCGTGACTCTTCGAATGAAAGAGGCATCGTCTGAGAGTTTTGAAGGAGGCAGGCCGAGAAGGGAGAGCTTTTTGAAGATTTCTTCGTCGATGAAGTTCTTCGTTTCCGGAAGGCTGTCGATTTTCTCACCAAGAGGAATGGTCGCACGAAAGACGTCTACATATTCCTGAAATCGAACCATGATGGAAGTGGTTCCTGTTTGTGACTCCAGTGTCACGAGACCTTTCTCATCGACTTCAGCCATGCCTTTTTGATTGGCTTCGAAAATTGCGAGCCGGGTAATGTCTTTGGACGTGCCGTCACTGAAATAAGCGGTGACGGCAAGCTGTTGACGTGCCCCCGGTTCGCACACTCGCTCAGTAGGGGAAACAGCGATGCGATCGATTTTCAGAGCGGCTTCTTTTTCCTGATCGTATTCTGCCCCCTGGCGAATCCAGGAGGTGATGGTGTTGTAGTCAGGCGAATCTTTCTCGAGTCGGATGCCTCCTTCGTGGGGGATCTCTCCCGTTGCTTTCATCAAGAGAATACTGTTTTCGGGAGCGGCCGGCGAGAGGCGTCGCCCTCGTGACTCGCGAACGAGCCAGTCGTGATCATTCCACGGCTCGTATCCGAAGAGAGAAAGACGGAAATTGTTTTGGCCTCCAGACTTACCATGGCAACCGCCGCCATTGCAGCCGTATTTGGTGAAAACGGGAACCACTTCCTGAGCAAACTGAATCTTCTGAGCGACTTCCAGATCGGTGACCTTGACCCGTGTAACCGACGGAGACTTGGATTTGGTTCCGGGGAGAGCCGCGGTGATGGTGGTCTCACCATTCTTCAGTGGAGTGATATGGCCGTATTCATCGATCTCCACGACGCCTGGAGGAGTCGAGATCAAGTTGACCTCATGAGTGATGTCTTTTTCGAGGCCGCCCGCTTGCTGCGATACGAGGAGTTGGTGGGTGGCGCGTGAACTCTTGAGATTGATTTGATCCAATCTGAAGTTGAGTGTCACCTCCAGCAGGGCGGGCTCGACTGGTTTCGGCGCGATCGGTGGTGCTGCGGCCGGTGTCGCCGCCTGCTCTTGTGCCTGAGTAGATAGGATTCCCAGAGCGAGAAAAAATAGAAGATAGCGTTTCATTCAGTAATTGGGTTACCCGACCAGTTCTTTCATCGGGGCGTGTTCGGGATCCACGAGATACATCGGCCGACCGGTAAGGTCTTCGATCGTGGTATTCTGCGCATCGATTCCAACATTGTGATAAAGGGTTGAGAAAACCTCTTGAAATTCGACGGGTCGTTCCGTTGCCTCGCCGCCAATGCGATCGGTTGCCCCGATGATTTGGCCATGGTTCATTCCGCCTCCGGCAAGAACGGCGGAACTGACTCTAGGCCAGTGATCACGTCCTCCTTTGTCGTTGATTATCGGGGTGCGTCCAAACTCACCCCAAACGACAACGCTGACGTCTTTGTCGAGACCCCGGTCATGCAGATCTTGCACGAGCGTGCTCAGTCCCTGGTCAAGAAGTGGGAAATCCTCGCGTCCTCGTTTGAAATTTTCGCTATGCCAGTCCCATCGTGAAAATCCGAGGGTGACACATCTGGCGCCGGCCTCAACGAGACGGCGCGCCATCAGAAATTGGTCGAGGCGTTTCCAGCAGCCGTCCAATTGCAATTTTTCAGTTCCCTTTCCGTATTTCTCGACGAGGGCTGGATCTTCTTTGGACAGATCCAAGGCGTCGCCGAGGGCGCTTGAAGTAAGGACCCCGAAAGCCTGCTGATTGAAAGTGTCGAGACCATCCATCATTCCTGACTGATCAACTTCACGACGAAAATTATCGAAGCTGCCGAGGAGGGTTTTGCGATCGTTGAGGCGTTCGATACTCACTCCCTGAAGGGCAATGTCCTCTTTTCCGCTTCCTCGAAAAGGAGTGAAAGGCGAATGGGCGGGTCCGAGGAAGCCAGGTTGACCGGGGTCGCCCCATTCGTCGTGTCGCACCTTGGGGGAGAGCCCTACGAAAGGCGGGCATGAATCGTTCGTGCTTCCGGCCAGTTTTGAAACAGCGGCTCCCAAACTCGGCCATCCGCCGGCGGGCACATTTGACCTTCCTGGTCGACCTGTCAGGCACATCATGAGATCATGAGGACCTTCGGCTCCGACCATGGAACGAACAAAGCTGACTGATACTCAAAATTTCTCGCGCTACTACCCGAGACGACTGCAAGCGGAAGTGCTTCTCGATGCACTAAACTTCGTTTCCAACTCAAAGGACAAATTTACCAATCAACCAAACGGCATTCGCGCCACCTGGCTTCCCGATGACAAGTTTAACAAGGATTCCTTTTTCCTCACCGTTTTCGGAAGACCTGAAATGGACAGCGCCTGCGAATGCGAACGAGTCGCCGACGCCAATCTCGCCCAGAGCCTTCATCTCATCAATTCAGAAACGGTCCAGACCAAACTGAGTCATGACGGAGGACGTGCCGCCGCGCTCGCAAAAGAAGTGAAGCGCCCTGACAAAGAACGTGTCACCGAACTCTACGTCTACGCGCTCGCACGCAATCCCAATGAAGTGGAGTTCAAAGCCGCCCAGTCTCATCTCAATAAAAAGCGGGAGCGTGCCGGTCAATCCGAAGACAAAGAACTAACCGCCGAGAAAGCCGAACGCGAAGCCTTCGAGGATATTCTATGGGCACTCGTGAATACGAAAGAGTTTCTCTTTAACCATTAGCCGAAGCTAAACCGAGATGGTTAACAATCATTCAATCGCCGCGCTTCTGGCGTTGCTAGTGCTCCTCATTTCCACATCCAGGACTGAGGCTCAATTCCCCATTCCCGAGATCCACTCCATTTCGCCGCCCGCAGTTGAAGCAGGAAAAGCCACTGAAATTTCACTTACAGGAACCAATCTAGACGAACTTACCGGGCTTACCTTTTCCTCCCCGGGATTCAAAGGAGAGCCCGTCCTCCTGCCAGCCTCCGAGTTTCGAATCGCCCCGGGGCAGAACGGAAATAAGTTCCTCGTTACCGCTCCCAAACTTACTTCGGAAACCGCCGTGGAAATTCGTGCTATCGGATTTTTTGGACTTTCAACCTCACGCTCTCTCCTCGTAACGCCCGCCGGAAAGCCGTTAGTCGGAGATACCGCAGGCACTTCACATCACCAACTTGATACCGCTCCGGAGCTGATTCGCGAAACACTTGCCCACGGAAAAACCGATGCCGATCAAACAGATTGGTGGAAGCTGGCAGTAAAAAAAGGAGAGCGACTTCTCATTCACTGTCAGGCTGAAAGAATCGAGTCTCAGGCTGATCTGTCGCTCAAAATAGTTGATGGCCGTGGCTACGAACTCGAAACCAATCGGGATACGATCGGCAGAGATCCTATGATCGATTTTATCGCGCCGATGGACGGCAATTACTGGGTGGGCGCTCACGATGTCTTCTATCGAGGAGGTGCCAATTATACCTACACGCTAAAAGCGAGCGCAGCTCCGTGGATCGACGCGGTGATCCCACCTGCAGGAAAATTAGGCACTACCTATCAAGCGACCCTCATCGGCAGGAACTTACCGGGCGGATCCCGGGGTGACGCTCTATCGCTCGATGGAAAGCCACTCGAAACACTCTCCGTTTCTATTTCAGTTCCAGCTGAAGCGACCGAGTTCCCATTCACAACCTCAGCCCCGGCCACCGCACTCCTGCCCGGATTCACCTATCGCTTAGGAAAATCCAATCCCGTAAAACTCGGATTTGCCAGCACCCCGGTTGTCATTTCAAAAGAGGGCACCAAACCACCCCCTCTCTCTGTCCCTTCAGAGATTTCAGCCTGCTTCGATTCCGACGATGATGTCGATCACTTTGAATTTGCGGCAAAAAAAGGGACTTCTTATTGGGTCGAAGTCACTGGCGATCGAATCGGAGGCCTTTCTGATCCATTTCTATTGGTGGAAAAAGTGAGCCTCGATAAAGACGGAAAAGAAACAGTCAAGACCATCAAGGAAAGCGACGACTCCTCCAATCCTGGTGGCAGCACCTTTAACAGCGTCTCCCGTGACACCGCTCTTGGTTTCACAGCTGATGAAGACGCGAACTACAGAATTACGGTGATCAATCAGTTCAGCTCCGGCAGCGCGATTAACACTTACCGACTGCAGATCAAAGAAGCGACGCCTGACTTTAGCGTCGTCGCAGTCGCTGAACGCTCGTACCTCGACCAGAGACAAATTTACCCCGCGGCTCCGCGGCTCCGCAAAGGAGGCACGACTCCACTTCGCCTACTGGTCCATCGAAAGGATGGATTCACAGGCCCCATCACCGTGAAAGCGGCCAACCTCCCGGAAGGGGTCACCTGCTCTCCTCGCACGTTGATAAATTTAGAAACGAGTGCCTATCTCGTTCTCGCGGCGACTGACAAAGCACCGAAATGGACCGGTAATATTCAAGTAACGGCCACCGCAACCGTAGCGGAAACCGAGATCTCCCACGCGGTGAGAATGGGAACTGTCACTCTGGGCGACAACGACTACAACCTCGCACGAGTCAGGAGCCGACTATCCGCCGACTTCCCCTTAGCCGTCAGCTCGGAAGAAGTCACACCAGTGAGAATTGAAGCAGCGAATGACGGGAAGTTCTCAGTCACACTGGGCAAAAAACTGGCGATCCCCTTCAAACTCCTTTCGAAACATGAACTCAAAGGAAATCTAACCGTCACTCCCATTGGTCTCTACGGGCTCAGAAAGCCCCCCGTCGTCAACGTCGCCGAAGATAAAAACGAAGGAACCATCAACCTCAATTTCGCCCCTCAGAAAAACGTCTTCGCCCCAAGGGTCGGAACGTGGAATTTCATCATCAAGGGAACCGGGGTCACCCAATACAAACGCAATCCGGCGGCAGCAGAGAGAGCAAAAAAAGTGCTGGCCCATATTGAAGCGCTTTCGAAAAAATACGTAGCAGAGTCAGCGAAAGCCAAACTAACCGTCGAGGAAAAGAAGAAAGCAGTCACTACCTCAGCAGAGAATCTTTCCACAGCGACCGCCGACGCAAAAACACCACTCATTAAAGCTTTAGCACAAGCCAAAGCCGACGTCACAGAAACGAGCAAGGCATTGTCGACAGCAGAATCAAAGCGGACACAGGCGGAGAAAGAGCTCACGGCCGCCAAAGCACGCTTAGCCGCTGTCACCAAGAGCGCCGCTCAAAAAGACGTGAAATTTGCTACCTGGTCACTTCCAATTACTGTCGAGATTCTCCCTGAAGAGAAAGAGGCAAAGAAATAGCGCGACCTTCCTGACGCCCTGACACCACCTCTATCATGAGACTTTATTCATTACTCGCAGGCCTTCTTTTGATCGCCTCATCCGCCATGGCACAGCTGCCTGTTGCCGAGCTGAAACGCGACACGCCCGTTAACTTTGCCACGGAAGTCTATCCCTTTCTCAAAACCAACTGCCTCGCCTGTCACAACACGACGAAGGCAAAGGCTGATCTGATTTTGGAGTCGCCGCAGGACATGATCAAAGGGGGCGAGAGCGGTCCTGCAATCGAACCAAAGAATGCCGACAACTCCTTCCTCTTCACCACCGCAGCTCACATTGAAGAACCGACGATGCCGCCGGCAAATAATAAGTCGAAGGCCAAGAACCTTACCCCCGACCAACTGGCACTGCTGAAACGATGGATTGATGAAGGAGCCGAGGGAGACAGCGTTTCCACCGCAGCGCCTGAATCTTGGTCATTGCTGACCGGCCCTCAGCCGATTTACACCTCAGCACTGACTGACGATGGCCGATTTGCTGCCGCAGGGCGCGGACAAAAGATCGACCTCTACGATCTTCGACTGGGCAAGCTGGTAACCAGCCTCAAAGACCCATCACTCCAACATCCCACTGCCCACCGGGACCTCGTCCAGTCGATGGACTTCAGCTCCGATGGCACGCTCGCCTCCGGCGGATACCGTAGTGTGAAAATCTGGGAACGATCCACAGAAAAAGCCAGCGAGCCCCTCACTCTCACCGCCGATCCGGTAACATCGCGCCTCTCCCCGAAAAGAGATCGCCTTGCCGTTGGTTACGCAGACGGCACCATTTCCGTCTTTGATTTGAAAGCGGAAAAACAAACCGTCGCGACAATCAAAGACCACTCCGGCGCAATCAATAGTTTCAGTTTTTCTCCTGATGGACTCTGGCTTTACTCAGTCAGCGCAGATAAAACGATCCGTCGAAGAACCATCGCTGACATTTCGAAATCGACATCCCTGGCACTCCCCTCTCCCGCCAATGCCATCGCAGTCGTAAATAATGGGAAACATCTTTTTGTCGGAGGCGATGACCAACTCATGCGCCTTTGCTCATCGGATCTCGTCACGCCTTTGTTAGCCATCGTCACGAGTCCGACGCCAACCCCGGAAGCAAAATCCACCACAGCAAAACCCGTTCCAGCAGCAAAAACGCCCCCCGCAAAAGCCACTCCTCCAGTGCCTGAAAAATCGAAACCCGCCGCAACCACACCGGCATCCTCGGCCGCAGTCTCCCCAAAGGCGCAACCTCCCGCGAAACCGGCGCCGAAGGCAACTCCCAAACCGGAGGCCAAACCCGCACCAGCTCCCAATGCCGCCATGAAAACGAAGGCGGCGCCCGCAACTCAGGCTCCCAAACCAGCGACTCCGAAACCGAAGCCCAAGCCTACCGCAAAGCCCGTCCCTAAACTGCTTGCTCAGTTCAAATTCCAATCACATCCCATCGTCGCCCTCGAACTCGTAAATGCCGACGGAACCGAGCTCCTCGCTGCCCATAAAGACGGTACCATCATCCACTTCAAACTAGATCCGGCAAAAATCACTGCGACGCCTGCTCAAGTGAGACAATTCCTTCACGGCGCACCTCTCAACCAACTCGCCGTCTCTCTCACCGGCACCTCTGCACCGCGTGCTGCCACCGCTGGTCCTGCAGGAGCAGTCAATCTCTGGAACCTCGCTGACGGAAAAAAGATCTCCGAATTCAAATCAGATCCTAACACACAACCGCTCCTCGATTCCTTTACCCGCCAAACGGCAGTAGTGAACCGGCGCAAAGCCCACTGGGAAAAGGCCGCCCCTGTCGCCGCGAAGCTTTCAAAAGATGAATCGGAAAAAGCCAAGGCATCCGGTGACACCATCGCCAAAGCAAGGCGCGACAAAGTGGCGAAGAAAACCACACTCGATACGCTTCTCGCTCAGGAACCACCCGCGAAAGAAGACGACATTACCAAAGCAACCGAAGCACTCGCCGAATCCGATCGAGCCCTCACCAGCACGATTCGTAATCGTGATTCCTCCTCGCGGCTTGCAGGAGACGCCTACGCCGATCAGATCTCGACTGAGGCAGCCGCGCTCGAAGCCACTGCTCTTGCAGCTTCGCTGAAAACCGAGTCGGATGCGCTCAAAAAGGCGGATGCAGATGCACTCAAAACCATCATCAGTTTGGATATCGCCTTCACCCCGAACGGAGAAACCTTCGCCGCTGCCTTAAAAGGAGGCGGCCTTCGCCTCTGGTCTTCGGAGACCGGCACCTGGCTCGAAGATGTGAAACGTCCGCAAGCAGCGAGCCGGATGCACTTCACGAGCGACAGCCAAGTTCTCGTCTCGTCGGCTGACAAAAAGATCGTCCCGTGGACGCTTCCAGGGGAGCAGTGGGCGCTTACAAAAACCCTTGGCGATGGGAATTCACCCGAACCATTTGTTGATCGTGTCTCTGCACTCACCTTTCACCCCGACGGCGGAAAGCTCGCGACGGGAACAGGGGTTCCTTCACGTAGCGGTGAAATTGTGATCTGGGACACCACGACATGGGAACTGCTCGTCGAGAACGACGAGGCCCATCATGACACGATTACTTCCTTTGCCTTCTCGCCTGACGGCGGACGAATTGCCAGTGGAGGAACCGATCAGTTTGTAAAAGTGTTCGCGACCGATTCCCTCGAACACGAAAAAACCTTCGAAGGTCACACCAGCCATGTCCTCGACGTGGATTGGAATGCGGACGACCTCACTCTTGTGAGCTCAAGCGCCGACCTTCAAGTCAAAGTGTGGGATATTACTAACACTCAGCAAAAATCGAAAGTGGAAGGGTTTCAGAAAGAAGTCGCCTCGGTATCATTCGTCGGTGACACCGATACGCTCCTCACTGCGAGCGGAGACAAGACACTGAAGCTCGCGAATCAGCCACTACCGGGTGCAGGAACGACATTTCTTCACACCGCCAATGTCAGTGCGGATGGAAAACAAATCATCGCAGCAGGACAGGATAGTGTTCTGCGAGTGTGGGATGCTTCCACGAAAAAGCTCATCAGGGAGTTTCCCTCACCGGAAGCGGATGCAGGAAAAGTAGCGGCAGAATAAACGCTTCCCCCGAATTACTTCTTTTCCTCTTCCGTTACGACAACGGTGATTGGCATCGAGTAGGTGGCGAACTGACTCGTCTTTTCGGCGGCAACAGTCGCCGCAGCCTTTGCCGCTTTCTCTGCTAAAGCCAATTCCCGTTTCACGACGACCGCCCTCGCCTTTTCAGCCGCGAGCATTTTTTTCGCTTCTGCAACAGTGGCTGCTTTCTCTGGAGCCTCAGGACTTTTCTCAGCGGCCGCGATTCCTTCCGTGGCCTTTTCACTCGCCCCGTCAATGGAAACAGCAAGTGCCTTCAAGCGCGTCACTTCAGCAGAAGTGCGTTTCATTGCTTCCGGATTGCGCTCGTACTTTGCATTCCCCACACCCTGCAGAACAAACTGGAACCTACCCGGTGCGATCTCGAAGTTGGCAGACTTCTTCATCGGAATACTCAGAACCCCTTCCTTCGCCGTCTCGGCGATCGCCGCCGTCGGGGGGGACCGATGCAGTCCGGGGAATCCCTGCACGTTGACTTGCAGGTTCCCGGTACGACGACCGGTCTCAATTGTTTTGATCGGAAGCTCGAGCGTCTCCCCCATTGCGACAGTCCAGACCTTGTCTTCTCTCGGAAGCAATTGGGTCGGCTCGATCTCATTTCCAATCACTGAGAGAACTGTCTCCAAATCGAGTCGCGAACGAACCTGAGAAGAGTTCGCGAAGACCCGCTTCCCCCACAAAATGGAAGCAGGATGGGCGACCCGCGACAACGCCTTCCCCCCGATCTGCGCGGCGCCTGAAATCGTAACCGCCCCGTGCCACTCCTTCGCGCCTGCACTGGCTTGAACGGTTAGAAATCCCTCTTGAGTCGCACCGCTCAATATCAAAGGTTTTGCGGAAACGCCCTCGGGAAGACCTTTGATACTCACTTCGATATCGCCATCAAATCCATCCTCCCGAAAAGCAAAGACACGGTAAACGACCGATCCACCGCGCCGAGCGATAGGAGGAACCGGCCACGCATCATTGTTAATCGTCTTCGTAAGCTCAGTGCTCACCATCATTTGAAAATCAGGCTTCGCCTCACGAATAGCGAGCCGGTAAAGATGCGCCGCACTCCCCCCGGCACTTTGATTCACCAGGGTAATACGAAACTCTCCGTCCTCTTCGGGAGTAAAGGAAATCGTGGGATCAAGCGTATCCGCGTTCAAATCGTCCAGGTAGTCGCGGCCGTAGAATGAAGGAGGATCATCATTCTCCAACCACTTGGTAAACGTCTCCGCACCTTCTTTGTCTATGGCAATTTTCTCAATCAAGAGATAAGGATCAGTCAGGGTTCCGAGGCGCTGCGAAATGACTTCGATCCAGTAAATGGTGTCCTTTTTCCCCGAAAAGCGAAAGACGTCGTAATCCCCCGGCTCATTGAAACGACCAGCAATCTCAACCGGCGGCTTCACGTTTTGCACGTCTGATTCAATCTCCTCTTGAATCACCGGAGCTGACGCAAAACCGATTTTCACCTGATTCGAATTCGCAATCCCCGTATAAAAACCCGGTAACAGCCCCTGACGGGGAGCCCCGGGATCAAAGACGGCGGGAATCGCTTTCGCTTCAGGAACCGCAACCGCTTTTTCAAGAGTCTCCAACGGCTTCCCGTTCAAGATCCAGTTTTCACCGAGAGACCCACCGGGAAGATTCCTTCCAAAAAACGTGAAGCGAGGTGACGTTCCCGGTTCACCGGCCGGAGGAAAGACGAAATCAATAAAGGGGTCACGACTGAGACGGAGCCGATAGAAATATTCCTTCCCTCCTTTATAAAGCGCATCGGTCAACCGAACGTAGTAGGTGCCATCTTCCTCCGGAGTGAAATCAACAAGAGGGTCACGCCCGGCATGATGACGGCTGCTCTCGAGCTCCCGCCCATCATCGCTAACAATCGTCAAAAGAACATCCGCTTTTGAGTCGAGCCGCTCTGCCCAGACTTGCGCGACGACTCGCTCACCCTTCTTACCCGTGAAACTGAACCAATCAAATTTTCCGTTCGCCAACATCGCAACCGCCCCGGACCCAACCGGCAACTCATGGGCCACCTCCCTGCTCGATCGATCTCCCGTTAAAGCCGTCTCATCAGCGTCTGCCGCAACCACGAGAAAGGGGCGCGCCGTAGAAAGCCCGAAATATCCGAGTGAGCGAACTTCATACACACCCGGCTTCACTGAGTCCGGAATCGTCACCGTAAATTTCCCCTCAACCGGCCGCGGCTGAGGATGAAATTCATCGGCAGGTGTCATCAGCGGAATGGCCTTAATCGAAGAATCGGAGAATCGCAGCAACTTCAACTCATCCAAATCCTTCCCCGATACGGTGACCTCGACGGTAGATCCAGCCTTCGCCACCGCCGGGCTCACCGTAAGCAAATCAGAGTATGGTAGAAACCCGAAACAAAAGCAGCTAGAGGCTAAGGTCAGCAGAATCGAGAGAGCCCAGAACTTCATGAGAAAGCGGTTCATAGAGAGAACTTGGCATTTTGCCTTACCGCTGTAAAAGCCGCATTCAGGCACTTCCAAACACACGTTTCCCGGGATGAAGTGGATAACACCCTCCCAAAGATCCAACTCGATGAGCCAATGTAACTTTTTCCTGTCCCCATTCAACAGGGTTGAGTCCATGACATAACAGGGTTAAACTCAGCCCATGAAATTTGATAGACGCCATTTTTTGAGCACTGCTGCTACTCTTTCTTCCGGGGCCTTTCTTACCGCCTGCGGTGAAAAGGGAGAGGAAGTCGTAATTGAAGAACCAAAAAAAGAAGCGGGACCTCGCTATCAAATTTCACTGGCGCAGTGGTCCAATCATATCGCTCTCAAGGCTGGGGAACTCGACAATCTTGACTGGCCTAAGTTCACTCAAGACAATTCCGGCATCAATGCCCTTGAGTGGGTGAATCAGTTTTTCTCAGTCAAGAGTGACAAACTCGGAAAGCAGCCCAAGGGGCAGGACTACCTCGCAGAGATGAAAAAGCGCACAGATGATCTTGGGATGAAAAATCTCCTCATCATGTGTGACGGAGTCGGACAGCTCGGCGACTTTGTAACCACAAAACGCACCGCTGCAGTCGAAGGACATTACGCATGGCTTGATGCGGCCAAGTTTCTCGGCTGCCACAGCATTCGCGTCAATGCTTCAACTGACGCTTCACTCAGTCCTGAAAAACAAACCGATCTCTGCTCAGATGGGCTGCGTCGCCTGAGCGAACACGCGGCCCCCATGGGCCTGAATGTAATCGTCGAGAACCATGGTGGTCTTTCCTCCAATGGCGCCTGGCTCGCCGGAGTAATGAAGAACGTTGGAATGGATAACTGCGGAACGCTTCCCGATTTTGGAAATTTCTACGTCGCCAAGAATCGTGGCAAAGCAGAAGCTTACGAAAAAGCGAAGGCACCTTATGCACACGATCCTGCTTACACCGAAGACGAGACAGGACTTGGCTACGACCGCTACAAAGGGGTCAATATGCTGCTACCTTACGCCAAAGGAATTTCCGCCAAATCCCACAATTTCGACGAGCAGGGCGACGAGATTCACACCGACTACAACCGCATGTTCCAGATCATCGGCGAATCCGATTATCGCGGCTACGTTGGCATCGAATACGAAGGCAAAGAACTTGGTGAAGTCGAAGGGATTAATAAGACCAAGGCACTTCTGGAGAAGACATTTGCTGAGGTAGGGTGATTCAAGGCAAACTTTTCTTCACTCAGAAGTGAGGAAAAGCAGAAGGCTCCAGAAAGCAGCCTTTCCGATTCGACTGAAAAGTAGATCTTGATCTACCAGTCAGCGATACTCGTGTTGTAAAATGAACATTTTCGCTGGTGTCGTGTCCTAAACTGCGGCTTCTTCTCGAAGAAATCAGCCACGATATGGGCAACGCACCTGACAGTCTTAATTCACTCGCCTCTCTTCCTCTTCCGGCGGAATTGGCTCGTGAACTCTGTCATCTTCCCGGCTTTGTCTTTCTAGACTCCTCGGCAGCAGAAGCGTCTCAGGAAAGCAGCGATGGCTCACTCTACTCGATCATCACGGCCTGCCCGAAAACTACCTACCGGGGGAATCTTTTCAATCAACGGGAACGCGAGTTTCTTCAGTGCGCCTATCACAGTCAGCTTCGCTCCGATAAAATCACTCCTGATATTGGATTCCCCACCGCCGGATTCTACGGAACCATTTCTTACGAAGGCGATTTCCTGTTCGGCGAGTATCACGATTGCCTGATCTACGATCATCGTCATGACCAGTGGACCGAGATCGGCTCGCTCTCCGACTCCCGAATCAGGAAAGAGGAAGACACTTCGAGCTCGAATATAAAATCGCTGAACTTTACCAGCAACGTGGAAAAAGAGCGGTTTTGCGAAATGGTGGACACGGCGCAGGAATACATCGCAGCCGGACACATCTATCAGGTCAATCTATCCCATCGCTTCAGCGCGCCACGACCACTGAGTTTTGACGCCTTCGAATTCCACGAACGCCTCCGGGAGCAATCCCCCGCCCCCTTCGCAGGATTCCTTTCGCTGGGAGATCATGAAGTCATTTCCTCTTCGCCGGAGCAGTTTCTGAACATGAGCGGTCGACACATTCAGACGCGACCGATCAAAGGAACACGCCCTCGTTTTCGGAATCGTGAAGAAGACGAGAAATCCGCCTATGACCTCATCACCTCTCCCAAAGAGATTGCAGAACTGGTCATGATCACTGATCTCGAGCGTAACGACTTTGGGCAAATTTGTGAGTATGGATCGGTCGAAGCAACCGAGTTACTGAAACTGGAGCGGTTCGCGCAGGTGTTCCACCTCGTCTCCACCGTCGAGGGAACGCTCCGGCCCGAAGTCGATCACATCGACGCACTTCTTGCCTGCTACCCCGGAGGAAGCATCACCGGAGCACCGAAAAAACGGGCCCGCGAAATCATTGCCGAACTGGAGTCAGCCCCCCGCGGGCTTTACACCGGAGCAATCGGTTGCCTCGGTTTTAACGGGGAAAGCCGATTCAACATCGCGATCCGAACCGCGATCGCAGACGAGAACTCAATCCACTTTAACGTCGGTGCCGGGATCGTCGCCGATTCTGATCCTGTCATGGAATGGGAAGAAACACTCCACAAGGCAGCGGGAATCTTTCAGGCCTGCGGTGGCTCATAAGTTTATGCGGTCTTTCAGGCTGGGCTGCTCGTCGGTAATTCGCGTAAATCTCTGCCGCTTCTCTCGGCGATAGAAGCCCACGTCCCTGAGCGATAATAACACATTTGGTCGCGAAGTGACCCTTCATTTTAGACAGGGATTTCAATCCCTGTCTCCAAGTCCCCACCACCAAACGTCCGGAACGGACGGCTCATTACCCGAGCTACTCCAGCAAATCAGGACGGTTCTCACGGGTGCGTTGCTCCGCCATCTCATCACGCCATTCGTCGATTTTTGCGTGATTGCCTGATAGAAGTATGTCAGGAACAGCCATTCCCTGAAACTCAGCAGGCCTCGTGTAGTGCGGCGCTTCGATGCGTTTCCCGTCACCGGAAAATGATTCCACTGCCGCCGACTGATCGTCACCGAGGACCCCCGGAATCAGCCGAACTACCGAATCCACCACAATCGCTGCCGCAATCGTTCCATTCGTAAGCACGTAATCGCCAATCGAAATCTCTTCATCCACAAGCGCCTCGACGACGCGGTGATCGACGCCTTCATAATGCCCGCAGAGAAAAATAAGATGCTCCTCCTTCGACAAATCAACCGCACGCGCCTGCTTGAATTGCTTACCCTGCGGGGTCAGGAAAATCACTTTGGCCGCCGGCGTTTTAATCTTTTCGATCGCCGCAAAAAACGGTTCCGGTTTCATGACCATCCCCGGACCACCGCCGTAGGGCGTGTCATCAACCTGCCGGTGCTTATCCGTCGTGAACTCGCGAAGATCGTGGAAATTGATTTCCACATACCCACCGGCAATCGCCCGCCCCATGATACTGGAATTCAACGGAGCCTCAGCGATCTCCGGGAATATGGTGACGATATCGATTTTCATGTGAGCACTTAACGCTCAAGACTATCCTATTTCCGAAATCTCGCCACCGGAACCACCGACCGTTTTCCGTTCTCTTCCGATTCTCTCGCGAGCAGGATGCGAGTCTCTTTGAAGTCACCTATCGTGCCGACACTTTCGATCCTCAAAATATCTCCTTCCATCGTGATCAGGTTAGAGATTTCAGTCCACTCGCCATCACTCAGGCCCAGCACCGCTTGAACCTCGCCGGCGTCCTCATAGCGATAGTCATCAACCGTTCCCTCCTGTCCATCGTCACCGTTCCTGACGGAAACGAAATTGATTGCTGAGTCCTCTGTGGTTCCCGTAATCGACATCACGATCTCCCAGGGGGCCGCGTTCAGATCAATGAGTCCATCGCTGAAAATCGTAAAATAGTCCCGCCACATCGGCTGATAGCGAGCCACTTCATCCATCCCTGAAATGAAGAGCATCTCCTCCAGC
>JAOFXR010000051.1 GCA_028047635.1 Verrucomicrobiales bacterium | reverse complement strand
CACGAGGCAGGCGATGTTTCCATCGAGCCCAATGTAGTTGAGGTCATACTTCGCTGCTTCGACTTCGCGGGGATCTTCCTCGGTAGGGTCGTGCAGTTCCTGAATATCCGGGTGACGGTAAAGTGCGTTGTCGTCGAAATCGAATTTCGCATCCAGTGCGAGAACCTGGCCGTCGGGAGTGGTCACGAGCGGGTTGATCTCCACCATGGAGCAATCGCAATCGATATGGGCGACGCACTCTTACGTGCGATGGGCTAAAATTTATGGTGCCCCGCTGATGAAGCAGTGGGCGCCAAGAAAAACGCTCAATTCCAAACCTTGGAATTGAACTCAGCGTAGATTATCTATAGAAAAGTAAGTGATGTCGGAAAAACCGGAATATGCCAAGGGTCTCGCAGGAGTTATTGCGAATGAATCATGCCTGAGTGAAGTACTCGGAACGGAGGGGAACCTTCGCTATCTCGGATACAACATCGACGATCTCGTCGAGAATTGTTGCTTCGAAGAGGTCGCTTATTTGCTTCACCGCCGGAGTCTCCCGACCCAAGCGCAGCTCGACACATTTACGGCGGCACTTCGCGCTCAACGCTCTCTCCCTGATGGCGTTATCGAGTTCATCAAAAACGCTCCGAAAGAAGCAGGTCCCATGGACGTGATTCGAACCGGCGTGAGCATGCTCGGCCTCTACGACCATCGTGGCGAAGACCAGAACCGCGAGATCAACGAAGAACGCGCTCTCGCCATTTGCGCGAAGATCCCAATCATCGTGGCTTATTTCCACCGCGCTCGCCAGGGACTCGACCTCCCTGAGATTCGTGATGACCTCTCTGAGGCAGGTCACTTTCTTTACCTCATCAACGGAGAAATCCCCGGGGCCAGCGCAACAAAGACACTCGACGTTGCCTACATCATTCACGCCGACCACGGCATGAACGCGTCGACGTTCAGCTCCCGCGTTACAGTGGCAACTTTGTCGGACATGTATTCCGCGATTACTTCTGCCGTTGGCACCCTCAAAGGACCGCTGCACGGAGGAGCGAACGAAGGAGTTATCAAAATGCTCAACGAAATCGGAAGCCTCGATAAAGTGGACGCCTACGTTGAAGACTGCCTTGCGAATAAGAAGAAAATCATGGGCATCGGGCACCGTGTTTACCGCACCCTCGATCCTCGCGCACCTCATCTTCAGAAAATGGCGGTCAAGCTGACTGAAGAGCTTGGCGAGTCCAAATGGATTGCGATGTCAGAGCGAATTGCCGAGCTAATGCGCGAGAAGAAGGGCCTCAACGCGAACGTCGATTTCTACTCAGCGACGGTTTATTATTCATTGGGAATCCCCACTGATCTTTTTACGCCAATCTTCGCGATTTCACGCGCCGCAGGTTGGACAGCCCAAGTACTCGAGCAGCTAGACGACAACCGTCTCTATCGCCCACTCACATACTACACCGGCCCAACCGAAGATCAGCCCATCACTCCGATTGCGGAGCGAGGCTGATACCTTGCCCGCCGTCTTGGGACGGCGGCTCTACGTCAAAATACTCGTCGCTTTCGAAGCGGCGAGCAGTAGTCCCGTTTCCAAAAACGTGGACTCGAAGCCCACCAGACCGGTGTCTTACGACGGCAGCTACTTCTTGTCTTCGGCTTTCAAACTCGCGAGATAGGCGATCACATCTCGTAACTCGCCCTTCTGGAGAATAAATGCCATCGGCGGCATCGTCGAAATGATCGGACTGCGTGATTCAATCTTGTCAGCTGGAATCACCGTTTCCTTGTTCTCAATATCACGCAAGGTGACGGCGCCGTCTTTCTCACTGCGAAATTGCCCCGCAACCGAGCTGCCATCTTTTAGGGTCAGCGAGATATTTCCGTAGCCCTTCGCAATCACCTTCTGCGGATCGACAAGGCTTTCGAGAATGTATTGCCTGTCCTTTTTCCGCCCGATCGACTTCATGTTCGGACCAACGTTACTTCCTTTTCCGTCCTGCACTTTATGGCAGCGGATACACTGAGCGGCGGGATGATTCATGAAGACGGATTTACCCCGCTTTGCATCACCGCCCTCTTTAGTAATCAAAAACGGAGCAAGCGGGTCCTTCGCTGCTGCCGACGCCCATTCAGCCGTTAGCGCAGCGAGCTTTCCAACAAGAGTTTCGTCTTTTGCAAAAACGCCTTCTGAAGCGGCTTCGAAAACATCAAGCTGCAACGCCGCATCTAACGTTCCTTCCGTTAGTTGATCAACGAGATCACGCATCAAAGTGCTCCCTTCGACCCCGGGAATCTGGCGAATTGCATGCTGCTTGACGGGAGTTGAAGCTTCTCCGCCAATGCGGCTCTCGATCGCTAGAATCGCTTTTTCAGTATCAGAAGAAGCGAGGATTTCCAGCGCAGCCGTGCTCACCTCGTCAGCCTTGTCATCAAGACCTGCGATGACTGACTTTTTCAACTCAGGCGCTTTCTGAGACGCAAGCGTTCGCAGCGCCTCAGCACGTAACATGGCGCTCATCGACTGATTCGAGAAAACCGCTTCGAGAGTCTCGTTAGCAATCGTGAGATCCGCCTGTCTCGCCAACTTCATCGCCGTTGTCCGAACCGAGGGAAACAGTGAAGGGAGGAGGGCATCAATATGCTTTTTAATCGCTCCCGAAACGACCGACGCGTCTCTGGCCTCAAGCGGGCGGTAGCGACCGATCACCAGATCGAGATCACCCGGCTTTGACCAGTTTTGCAACGCTTCAAGCCCCGCTTCGAGATTCACCTCTCCGCCTTTGCCTGCCGCGATGAAGGCCGCGACCCGCTCTGCGGACTCCGCATCTCCGATTCGAAAATTGGCACTGATGGCACGACGCGTGAAAGGCTCGTCTTTCGCATGAGTTCCCAAAGAAGCCGCGAGTGCCGGCATCGCTTCTGGAATCATCCAGTCATCGTGAATCGCTCTCGCCGCATCACCCGCCGTGACCGGGTCTTTGTCTGACAGGAATGCCGTTACCGCAGCATCGCCACGACGACGCAGCGCCACCACCGCGCAAGCCCTGACAAATCCCGACTTATCATCCGTCAATGCCACAAGCACCTCAGTTGGGATCGCCCCGGCCATGGCGATAACTCCTGCATGACGCACGTAAGTCATGGAATGTTGATGCTCTTTGCGACGCAGCATCTTGAGAACAGGTTCAGCCGCCGCCGTATCTCCGATTCGACCTAACCCAATCAGGGCCTGTAGCCGAACCCGCTGCGACGGATCTGCCAACCGCGATACAAGTGCCTCAGTGAATGGATGCGTCTCCCCTCCCGGGGCGGCGATACGATCGAGCCCGAGCCGGAGACCATATCCATCGGTCGCAATTTTAATCGCCTGCGCCCGAACTTCAGGATCAGGATCCGTAAACAATACGAGCAACGAATCGGAATCCATCTCGCCGGAACGGATCAATTGTCCGACACCCCAGATTGAGTGAATCCGGGCGAGTTGATCAGCTTCCACTTTTACGGCCTGCTTCATCAGCGCTTCGCCCGCCTTAAGGGTCGCGAGTTGAAACTGAGCCTTGAGGCGAATCCGCTGATCGACATCAGCCAAAAGCACGACTAATTCGTCCGTCGTCATTTTTGAGAAATCGACCGCGATGAGCGCTTTGGTTTTGGCACGGCGAATATTGGCTTCTTTCTTCTCCACATCGATTCGCCAGAGACCGCCTTCTTCGTTGAGCGGATAACCACCGCCCCAGTCGACACCATAGAGCGCTCCATCCGGCGCAAAGTTCAAACCAACGAGCGGAACCCCTTCCGCGATCTTATGATCGTTCACCATTTTAAAACTGTCGCCGTTAGGACGGATCTGAAAGGCCCATTGTTCGCCTCGTGGTGCACTTGTCAGGAAAAAGTAATTTTGATAATCGCCTCCGAGCGCGGTGCCCGGATTAAATTTAAAACCAGCCGGACCGTTCTCGTAATTACTCAACGGCGGCGTAAACCATCGAGGCTGCTTTTCGTGCCACGGCTTGTGCATGAGATCATCATTCCATGGATTGTAGTCTTCCTTAAGATACTGCCAGTTCGATCTCCAACCAGTCTCCAGATACTGCTCGATGTAGACGAACCGTTCATTTTCCCCCGCGTAGTCAGCATCGTTATCGACGCCGAAAAAGTTTCCATATTGATCAAAAGCAACCTCCTGGATATTGCGCTGCCCGTGAGCAAACACTTCAAAATTGGAACCATCGAGCTCACAACGCATCAGCCCACCCTGATTCGGAAAGCGGTAGTCACGACCATCCGCCGTTTTGACACGAATCCCCTTGTCTCCCACCGACCAGTATATCCGTCCGTCCGGCCCGATCCGAAGCCCGTGCATGTCATGGCCAGCATAGGCGAGATGAACCCCAAACCCTGACGCTAACACTTTCTTATCGTCAGCCTTTCCGTCCCCGTCCGTATCGCGGAATCGTACCATCTCCGGCACCGGGCAGGTGTATACGCTTCCCTCATGAAAAAGAACTCCACCAGCGACCCCGCCAATCAAATGATTAAGATCCTCCGCGTAAGTCTGAATCGTATCTGCAAAGCCGTCACCGTCTTCATCAGCAATCAGGTAAATCCGCTCGCTTAAAACCGTGAGATCACGGATATCGTGAATCCCATCACCGGTGTAATCTTTGACCCGATGAGCATTGCCCGTACTATTCGCTTCCGTAAATTTGGCCTGGTAAAAATCTTCCTTATCTTTCGTTGAGGTAAAACTGAGATCATCAGTGATCCAATCGGTATTTTGTCGAATATCGAGATCGTTCGCCTTGCGGCGCTGCGTCTGCGTGACGTAGGCCCGCCCCAGCGGATCGAAACTGATCGCAACCGGATCCGGAACCTGGAAATCAGGCGTCCACTTCGTAAACTTCAATTGCTTCGGGCTCGCCTGCTCACGCCGTGGAGGCTCCACCTTTGTCCCACGCAATTCAACATCATCCCAGAGCCCCATGTCATCAAACGTGCCAATCCCGATCTGCCCCCACGCAAACGTCTTATCATGGGCGACATGCGTTGGGGTTTCCATGTCATCGAAGTAGATCTCGATAAGCCCCGTCGCGACCGTGCGAACAATTTTCACCTCATGCCAGGTATCACTTTTCCAGGGAGTCCCGTCGGATGCCTTTTCTGAAATGGCGACACGCGGCGCCTCATTCATGAGAAAGATCTGATTGGCATGAGGATCGGTCTTTTGCCCGAGATGCACATAGTAGAAATTCGCAGGATCCTGATAGCCGAAAAAGAGACACATGTCGCGGTGAGCACGCGGCTCCTGCTTTGACTGAACTCGTGCCGTGAGCACAAAGTCACCGAGTATATGATCATTCAGCAGCGCGATATTGTGCGGACTCCGGAAGGGCGCTTCGTATTTTGAGCCGCCTAGATTTTCGAAGACCTTGTTCCCATCGACTTCTGAAATTTTCCATGCCTTTGAATCCGTCGGAGTCCAGTTTTCTGATCCACCGGAAAAGTCGTCCGAGTAGACGGCGGGGAGTTCCTCGGCTTGAGAAAAGAGGAACGTAAAACAGGCGAGAAACAGAAACACAGAGATTTTGCGCATCGTAAAGCCTCACACAAATATCACGATTCGCCAAGAACGAGAATGGTTAGACGGGGTGAAACATGATCAGAAGCATCAGGCAGCTAATACTCAGTGTGGCACGGATTTGCCCTGTCACGAAGTGACTACTCATTTTAGCCGGGAACTTTCGCGGTTTTTGAAATCTCACGAATTCCTCCGGAACGAAAGGTCCATTAACCACGAGTAACTAGAGCCGCACCGATCAACGCCCTCACTTTCGCGCACAAACGCAGAACGGATCTAATCTGCAATCTCCACCACTTCGGTCGGAGCTTCGATCCACTTGTCGTGCTCTTTAATGAGATCGATGAGCTTATCGACCGCGTCATCCTCAGGAATGTTGAACTTCACCGCTTCTTTGCCGACGTAGAGGTTAATCTTACCGGGAGCGCCCCCGACATAACCAAAGTCAGCATCCGCCATTTCACCGGGACCATTCACGATGCAACCCATCACGGCGATACGAACGCCCTTGAGATGTCCTGTCGCACTGCGGATTTTCTGAGTTGTGGTCTGCAGATTGAAAAGGGTTCTTCCACAACTCGGGCAAGCCACGTAATCGGTTTTAAAAATGCGAGCACCCGATGCTTGAAGCACATTGTAGGCAAGTCGAAGCGATTGACCGGGAGCCTGTTCGCCCTGAATCAAAATCGCGTCGCCAATGCCATCACAAATCAGTGAACCGATATTCATTCCCGCGGTAAGAAGCGTCGGGAGAAAATCCGGATCCGTCGACGGATGAAGCGTGTCTTTCAGCAGAATCGGATGCCGCGCATCAAGACGTGAAGCGAGAAGACGGAACGCTGAAATAACGGGAATAGCGAGGCCATCAGTCACCGTCACCAACTTCGGCTCGTCGCTGGCATTGATTGCCGCTATCGCATCCACATCACGAGGGTCGATTGCTTCGACTCCGGATTGCTCGACGACGATCTCAGGCTGAAAATCACCCAGCTTAGCAAGCTTATGGGCCAGAGCGTTCCACTTTTCCTGCGAAGTAAAAACCCGGACGGTCTCATCGCCGCCAAGATCGATCCCCTGAATGGAAAGCTTTTCGGTGGAGCGGCGCTCGTATTCAAAAGGGTTCCAGGTCACTTTTTCCCAGCCCAGCGTCTCGGAAATATCATCTGAACTGCTGCGCATTTCCTCGATCAAATCGACAAGGGCACGTGCCACGGGAATCTCATAAACTGCATCTTCGGTGAGGCTGACACGAATCGTATCCCCTACCCCATCAGCGAGAAGCGAACCAATCCCGATCGCGCTTTTGATACGCCCGTCCTCACCGTCACCGGCTTCGGTAACGCCGAGGTGAATCGGGTAGTTCCAATCCTCTCCCAACTCAGTCAGTCGCGCCACAAGAAGCCGATAAGCCTCGATCATGACTTTCGGGTTACTCGCCTTCATTGAGAAAACGAAGTCGTGATAGCCTCGATCCCTAGCGATGCGGGCAAACTCGAGCGCACTCTCGACCATCCCCAGCGGGGTGTCACCGAAACGGTTCATGATCCGATCGCTCAACGAACCGTGGTTGGTGCCAATGCGCATCGCAGCACCACGTCTGATCGATTCGTCAACGAGCGGCCCAAAATCTTCAACCAGTCTCTCGAGTTCGAGCGCGTATTGCTCGTCCGTGTATTCGCGGATCTGAAATTTCTTTTTGTCCGCGTAGTTTCCCGGATTCACGCGCACTTTCTCAACCCACTTCACCGCTTCCATCGCTGCATCCGGCTTAAAATGAATATCAGCAACGATAGGAACATCGCTCCCCTTTGCGCGAACGCCGGCAACGATGCTCTCAAGATTAGCGGCGATCTTCTTAGTCTGGGCAGTTACCCTGACAATCTCACAACCCGCTTCGACAAGCCCCATCGTTTCCTCAACACAATCATTCGTTTCGCGAGTGTCGCTCGTGAGCATGGACTGAACCCGAATCGGATTCTCGCCACCGACACCAACCGGCCCGATCGCAACGGATCGAGTGGGGCGGCGTTTCGATGTGAGAGGAGAAGGAGCGTAGTGGCGGCTCATATTTCAGTGATCTAACAACACTCGACTCGGCAATCGTCCTTACTTTTTCAAAGGAAGGAATGCGGGATCTTTTCTCACCACCGCGGGTTCACCATCCGGCACCCTGTCGCCGACGTCTTTCAGGGTCACAAAGGCCATGAACCCTAGCAGCATGAGAACAAAAGCGGTCTGCACGACTTCCAGAACTTTCATGGGAAGCGGCTTGCGGCGAATCGCCTCCAAAGTAGCCATGACAATGTGACCACCGTCGAGAACCGGGAAAGGAAGCATGTTCAAAATCGCGAGGTTCACGTTAAGGAGAACACTGAACCATAGCGCAAGGCGCCAGCCCTCGCTATGCTGAAACAAATCGTAGTAGAGGCCCATGATACCGACTGGACCACTGAGGTGGCCTGCCTTGACATCTGACTTCGGCGAAAAGACCGCCCCGAGCGTCTTCGTGATCGACTTGAAACTGTTCACCACCTGAGTCACCGGATTCTCGCGAACGAGGGTGCGGATACCATCACGATCCCACTCCACACCGAGCATCGCTTTGGTGCCATCGACTTCAGGGACTCGTGGGATAATCTCTTTCTCCAGGGTTTCCTCACCCCGCAGCAGGGTCAGCTTCACCGATTCCCCTGCCTTCCAGGCGAACGAACTCACGCTCAACTGACTGACCGAAGGCTCACTGTTGAGGTGAGTGATGATATCGCCCGTCTCCAGACCGGCATCTTCAGCAGGACTGTTCTCCATGATGCGACCAACGACCGCGGAAAGCTGGGGGCGGATCCCAATGGTCCTGAGTGGAGGCCTTGCGCTAATTTTCTTCCAGAACTTCTTCAACGCCGATCCCTCGACGACAGCGACCTCAGCCTCGGCAGGGCGCTCTACGAGAACGCTCATCTCACCTTTTCCAGGGCGAATGAAATCGACCTCGATATTCTGATTGTCGCTCGAAATGATCGTCCACATGATGGAGCGATCCATTCCCTGGAAGCGCTTCACTTCTTTGCCATCAACAAAAGTGATCTTGTCACCGGGAAGCAATCCCGCCTTTTCCGCAGGAGTGCCCGGCGCCACCATTCCGACAAGCGTTGTTGCTACGGACTCAGAAACCGGCTTTTTCACCGCCCAGACGATACAGGCAAATACACAGGCGAGGAGGAAACTGAAAAGTGGACCTGCCACCGCAACGATGATCTTATCGAGCGCAGAAATCGGGGGAAGTGTCTTAGGCTTCCCTTCCTCATCTTCAACCGCCCCTTCAATACTCTCCATCGGAGCCATCTGAGGAAGCGAGACAAAACCACCGGCGGGAATCGAACCGAGGCCATACTGCACGCCGTTGTATGTCTTTTTCCAAAGAGGTTTTCCAAACCAGATCTGAAAACGATCGATGTAAAGCCCACGCCAGCGACCGGCGAGAAAATGACCCCACTCGTGAACGACAATCATAATGTTGAACATCATGATCACGAGGAAAAGAATGCCGATGAAACGTAAAACGGAGACGAGAATGTCCATAAATGAAGGTAAAGTATGTGGGAGCCCCAAATCGAAGGGAGCGGAATATAACACCGCCCGCCGGAGAGGCAAAGTCTAGTAAATCTAAATTTTACAAAAAAATTAAATCAATATGCGTGCCCTGTTACAGCGAGTGAGTGAAGCTTCCGTCACGATTGACGATAAAGTATACGCGCGAATCGGCTCCGGCTTTCTCATTTTACTCGGAGTCGAGCAAGATGATGACAAAACTGACATCGAATGGCTTGTCAAAAAGATCCTCGGAATGCGCATTTTCGAAGATGAGGAGGAGAAAATGAACCTTTCCATCCTCGATACCGGAGGCGACGCCCTCGTCGTGAGTCAATTCACCCTCCATGCCCGGGTCAAAAAGGGAAACCGCCCCAGCTTCGAGAGGGCCGCGAGACCGGAAGAGGCGATTCCGCTTTACGAAAAATTCATCAGCGATTTTGAGAAGGGCCTCGGCCGTACCGTTTCTACCGGAAAATTCGGAGCGATGATGGATGTAGCGCTCATCAACGACGGTCCCGTCACAATTATAATCGACTCCCGGAATCGGGAATAGCGATCTTGCATTTTCTCGGCAAAACCGATTGGATTCGAGGACTTTGATTCCTGACTCATGACCCAATCAGATTCCTCTCCGCGAACCATCCCGAAATCCTACCTTTTCGGATTCATCCTCGTGACGACGCTTTTCTCCCTCTGGGGATTTGCAAATGACGTGACGAATCCCATGGTCGCGGCGTTTAAGAATATTCTGCTCCTGAGTAATACCCAAAGCTCACTGGTTCAGTCCGCTTTCTACGGTGGCTATTGCGTCATGGCGATTCCGGCGGCGATTTTCATCAAGCGTTTCACTTACAAGAGCGGAATTCTCATGGGGCTCGGGCTCTATGCCCTGGGTTGCCTCCTTTTCATTCCGGCAGGTAATATGCAGCAGTTCGCGCCCTTCCTGCTTGCCTACTTCGTGATGACTTGCGGGCTCTCGTTTCTTGAGACGGGCGCCAATCCCTATATTCTTTCGATGGGACCGGAAGAAACCGCGACGCGACGCCTCAATCTCGCGCAGGCGTTCAACCCGATGGGATCAATTACGGGAATGTTCGTGGCGAAAGAATTCATCCTCGCCCGCCTCGATAAAACAGATGAAGCCTCGCGTCGCGCACTGTTGGAAACCGACCCCGAAGCGTTTGCCGCGATCGCAAAGAGCGACCTCGAGGTCGTCGTCGGCCCCTATCTGATCCTCGGTAGCGTTGTCGCAGTTGCCTTCGTTATCTTCGCGATCGCCCGGCTCCCACGAACCGGAGAGAGCGGACCCGGATCATTGGATATAAGAGGCACTCTCAATCGCTTGATGGCAAACCGCCGTTACCGGGGCGGAGTCGTCGCGCAGGCTTTTTATGTAGGAGCCCAAATCATGTGCTGGACCTTCATCATTCAGTATGCCGGAGCAACCATGGGAATGAGTAAAGAGAACGCACAGGGATACAACATTATCGCGATGATCATTTTCGTTTCGAGCCGTTTTATCTGCACCTTTCTCCTCCATTACACCAGCCCCGGAAAACTCCTATTCGGACTGGCGATAGGTGGCTGCGCCCTCACCCTCGGAGCGGTGTTCCTCCCCGGCATGATCGGTCTCTGGTGTCTCGTAGGAATCTCGGCCTGTATGTCGCTCATGTTCCCGACGATTTACGGATTGGCTCTTGATGGCCTCGGCGATGATGCAAAACTCGGTTCCGCCGGCCTTATCCTCGCTATCGGCGGCGGCTGCCTCATGCCTCCCCTGCAGGCGATGATCATCGATCAGGAAACTTTTCTAGGGCTGATGGGCGCTCGCGCTTCCTTCTTTTTACCCGCGATCTGCTTTGTCGTGATCGCGCTGTATGGCTTGAGTGTGACGAAGAGATCCGCGATTCAAACCTCTTGATCAATTCACAAGTCTGCGAACGAACCCTAAGTCATACGCCCATGCGGACGAGACGAAACGCTCAACAAAGCGTAGCTTCCAATCCACTCATACTCTGCAATGAAATGCGCATCCTTCTGCTAATACCATGCCTCATTCTGAGCTCGTGTGACAAACCCCCATGGGCAGATACCACCGGAATTGTCTCAGAATCTGTGCATGAATTTCTCTCTCCTGGGGATCTCGGTATCGTGAAAAGGCGCTTCACTGCCACCCCTGCTCCCGAGCAGGTTGCAATTTTTCGATCGAGCCATCACTCAGCCACTGACCGTTTTGACCATACGACATACGATCAGATCATGTGGAAAAATGGTGAAGAAACCCATACGGACGTGATAATTACACCTAGATCTTTCTATGTCGACTTTCCTGAGCCGGAAATTAAGACCTCAGAAAATATCTTCCGCGATAGTTGGCGACTGCATGCAGATGGTTACCGCTATGACATCAACGGCTGCCGCTTCGTGAGTTCGAACTGGGCAAATTCTAGTTCATTGGCGACTGGCCAAATAGTTTACACCAAGAACAGCAAGACAATGTCCGAAGACCTCAAGTTTGAGTTTCGAATGTTCATTGTGAGCCTTGAAGAAGCGAAACGAATCCATCCGGAGTTGAAGGTGAATTATAAAAAAGGCACAACGAGCTGGTCGGCGGCTTACCATGTGGACGAAGAAGCAGGAAACGAGGCAAATGCCGACGCCGAACCAACTCCATGATTAACGAAAACAAGCCTCAAATCGGCCCCTGCCTAAAGTGTCACCGGTTTGCCCCTGTTTGGTCCATGATCCACCCCTGTTACATCGCCCTCCTAACCCTGTTGAGTCTCACACTAGTGCAGGCTCAAGAAGAGCCGGTTCCGATTATTTTCCCGGCTGACGGGGGAATCCTCAATGTCCTCGATTTCGGGGCGATTCCTGATGACGACAAGGACGATACCAAAGCGATTCAGGAAGCACTAAATTTACACCCTGCCGGAAATCGTATCATTTACCTTCCGGCCGGCACCTACCGGGTCACCGACACGTTAAAATGGCCCGACGGCGATCATGCCGGCATCGCACAGAAGCGGACCATTTTGCAAGGGGCAGGCAAGGCGCTCAGCATTCTCGAGGTGCCCCCTAAAACCAAATCCTTTAACGAGAACCCACCCAAACCAGTAATTTGGACCGGTTCGAAGCCGGCACAACGGTTTCGAAACGCGATCCGCGACCTCACGATTAAAATCGGAAAAGACAACTGGAACGCAATCGGGATGCAGTTCAATGCAAGCAATCAAGGCGGGATCCGCAACGTCACGATTCAGTCGGAAAACGGCACCGGAAAAATCGGACTCGATCTCGGCCACACCGATGAAATTGGGCCATTGTTAGTCAAAAATCTCACTGTCGATGGATTCGAATACGGAATCAGTACGAAATGGCCGGTGAATTCGAATACCTTCGAAAATATTACGTTAAAAAATCAGCGAAAATACGGATGGTGGAATTATCACCAAATGATTTTCGTACGCGGGCTCATCAGCGAGAATCTGGTCACCGCGCTTTACAACGAAAAGAACTCATGGGGATCAGTCCTCCTCATGGACTCCCATCTTCATGGGGACAAAGCGGCTCAACATATCCCGGGAATTTTAAATCAACGACACATGGTCTTTCGAAACGTCGAAATCTTTGACTACAAAAAGCCCGTCGACCATTCCGACAAGAAAAGGGAGAAAGGAGACATCGATCACCCCGGACTCATCACGGACGACACCTCGCACCGCAACGTCGTGTCTCTCTTTCGCGAGCTGAAAGGTGATTCGTTCGATGGCATCGAAGACCTTCCTACTTTGCCAATCAAAGAGACCCCAACGATCCCCTGGGGAAATCCTTCGAAGGACTGGGCGAATATCAATGGATTTGGAGCAGATCCTTCAGGGCAGAAAGACTCCGCCCCCGCCTTACAACGAGCGATTGATTCAGGCGGAAAAACCGTCTACCTCCCTGCCGGTGCTACCTACCTCTTCCAATCCGAAGTCAGGATCCGCGGCCCTGTTCAGAGAATCATCGGGCTGGAAGGACGTTTTACCGCAGAAGGGAAAGCCGTCTGGAAGCTGGTCGACAACAATCATCCGACTGGTCTTAAGGATTCACCGACTGTCATCATCGAGCGGATGAGCGGACGGAGCGGCGCCGTGGGAATGCTGATCCGCCACGAGAGCAAACGAACGCTTGTCGTCAGTTCGACGATGGGGTTCAACGTCGAAGGCCACAATACGGGCGACCTTTTCCTCGAAGACTTTAGCGGGCACCTCGACCGTGTTTCTCCCGACCAAAGCGCCTGGTGCCGCCAACTCAACAGCGAACGTAAAGGCGTGAAATGCAAAAATACCGGCGGAAAACTCTGGATTCTCGGAATGAAAACCGAAAGCCTCGGCACTCTCATTGAAACGACCAACGGAGGGCACACCGAAGTGAACGGACTCTTTCTTTATTCCAACACCGGCTGGAAAGATGACATCCCCGCTTTCCTCATCATGGACAGCACGGCGGTGTTCCGCGGAATCAACGAACGTAATTTCAACCGCAGCCCGGTCTCTTTCTGGGTATCCGAAACGCAGGGCGACGAGACGAAGGAGCTTCGGGAACGGCCCTGGGTTTACCTGAGCAAGTGAGCTTTCGTCTCAATCAAAATGTTTCGAGAGAACCGCCTCATCGCGCTTGGGCGTCTCGGCATTTTTCTGAACAAAAAGCCAATCGAATAATCCGGGATCATCGAGAGCACGACCAAGCGTTCCAACATGGCCGGCATCTTCATAGACCATCGCTTTTATTTCACGGGTTCCACAAACCGCTTGAAGAGCGGTAATCATTTTTGCAGCATAATCCGTTCCGTTCTGATTCATGATCGGATCGTCTTTGCTGTAGAAAAGGTAGGTGGGAATGTAATTTTTACTGCTCCACGGAACCGTCCAGGTCATTCCTGCAATGAGGACCTGCGCGGCGAAGCGATTCGGATAGGCGGTCGCAAGATAGGGAATCCCAAATCCACCCTGCGACATTCCCATGATATAAATTCGACCCGGATCGACCGCCGGAATCCCTTCACAAATTTCGTCTAACAGATCCAGAATTTGGCGACCGGGAACTCCCTTTTTCGCCGTTCCATTTTCGCTAACATAAGTCCACCAGTTGTATTCATCGTTAAACTGCGGAATGACGAGAAAGGCTTCCTTCTCCTGCTCGGCAAGTTTCCTAGCGAGGTTGAGGTTGGTGTTTTTGAAGTTATCATCCCCACCCGATCCGGCGCCGTGCAGCCATACGATCAGCGGGATTTTCTCATCGCCTTCGCGGAACTCACGATCAGGGGCGAAAAAGCGAAACGGCAACGGGTGATCCTCTCCGCCTGAGTTGAAAAGGTAAGGTTTAAGATTCAACTCCTCAGCAGCGGGATGGCTTTTCGCTTCCGTATGCGGGCTCACCTTTTCCAACGCAGCATCAATCGCGAAGGTCACCACAACGCGCTCATAGCTGCCGAGTTCGAGAACAGTGCTTTCACCGGCCTGCGCCTTCACATAGGCTTCGTGGATCACTGGATGGGCTGTTTTGAGTGACTCCAGATCAAACTTAGACCAGGGAATTGCCACCTCGTCGCCGCCTTCTTTGACCCGCAACCATAGCCCTTGAGGAACTGCTTCACGAATACCATCGAAAGGAATCACCCGCCCATTACTGCCTTTAATTTGAACCGGCTCTGCGACGAGTATCGAAGTGAAGCAGAGAAGCGCAGAAAAGAAGAGAAAACGTTTCATGAGAATAACATCCCGGGAATAGTATTCATTCCGACAAGCCGGTTCAAGACTCTTCGAGCGCTCAGAAGCGACTCACTTTTTTGTCTTCACGGCTCGCTTGCGATCCGGATAGAGCGTGGTGCAAATGCCACACACGGTGCCATCGCAACCTCTCGCAGAGCAGTGTTCGCGACCGTAGAAGATGAACTGAAGATGCAATTTATTCCAGACATCCTCGGGAAAAGCGCGCTTCAAGTCCTTCTCCGTCTGAACGACGTTTTTTCCCGATGTCAGCTTCCATCGCTGAGCGAGTCGATGAATGTGGGTATCGACCGGAAAGGCCGGAAACCCGAAGGCCTGAGCCATGACGACAGAGGCGGTCTTGTGACCAACGCCGGGGAGCGCTTCGAGTGATTCGAAATCGGCGGGCACCTCACCATCGTGCTTATCGATTAAGATTTTAGAGAGTTCTAAAATCGCGGCTGACTTCCGCGGAGAAAGTCCACAGGGACGAATGATCGCTTTGATGTCCTCGACAGGAACTTTTGCCATGTCGCGGGGATTATCCGCGAGGTCAAAAAGTGCCGGTGTCACCAGATTGACACGCTCATCGGTGCATTGAGCGGAGAGCAGGACCGCAACAAGGAGAGTGTAATCACTCGTGTGATCCAGCGGGATCGGTGTCTCGGGATAGAGCCGCTCCAGCTCAGTGAGAACAAAAGCTGCGCGCTCCGCTTTCGTCATGCGCAGAAGAAAGGTAAATTAAGCGCTTCCGCCGGACTTCTTATACCCGGCGAGGCCCTGTCGTTCAATATCACTCAACATTTTGCGAACATGACCGGCATGCTTCACGTGCTTACGCTCGTCGAGAATTTTAGCGCTCTCTTGAAAAGAACCCCATTCGAGAACGCGAATAGGAACATTACGAACGCCCCACTCACCAATACCTCTGAGAGAAGGCCGGTAGATATCGATTGTCTCCGTTCCCACGAGAGCACTGCCGTAGTCATCGACGACATACTGGTAAGGAAGGCCCTCGATTACGAAGCGGGTTCCGAGTGGGTACTTGGACCAGTCCGCTGCAGCGCTTCTCACTTCGGAACCGTATTGAAGCGTGTTTCCGGCAGCACTAAGCCGGCCGTAAGGTAGACTGTCCGCCTGTAGATGGCTGTAGGCGGTTGTTCTCACCATCATGATCTGATTAGTGGGGCGCTTTCCGACTGAGGTGCGAGGAACGGAAGTCAAACTGACAGCAGGCTTGGGCTCAAACTGACGCTTTTGGGCGACCGGATCGATTTGTGCCACTTTCTCCTGAGCAGGAGCTCCAACAATTGTCTCGGTTGGAGAGGGGTGACTTTCATCGCTGGGAGAAGCCACTTTCTGAACGTCCTCGTCAGCAATGCGGTTCACCGCTTTGATGCTGGAGGCCGAAACGCCAGCGAGATTAGAAGTCGTTATACAACTCGTTGAAAACAAGAGAACAACACCTCCCGCAAGAAGCAATAAT
>JAOFXR010000050.1 GCA_028047635.1 Verrucomicrobiales bacterium | reverse complement strand
TCCTACATTTACGAAAAACACATCAATCTCGACGTGTCCCGCCGACTTGAGCGCACACTTCAGGAAGCTGGATTTAAAACGGTGATGACTCGCACCAGAGATGAGTTTCTTGCTCTCTCCGAGCGTTCTTCAAAAGCAAATCGTTACCGCAACGCTGTTTTCGTCAGCGTTCACTTCAACTCAGCCTACCGACTCTCGGCTATGGGAATCGAAACGTTTTACCGGAGTTCCAATGCCGAGAAGTTCGCTTCCCTCGTTCAGAAAGAGCTCATCAAAAACGTAGGAGCCACTGACCGCGGTGTAAAAACAGCTAACTTTTCAGTTCTCCGTCACACTAAACATCCCTCTATTCTCGTTGAAGGTGGCTTCATCAGCAATAAAACGGAGCGCAGTGCCATGGCTGATCCCCTTTACAGACAAGTGGTCGCCGATAGCATTGCCCGCGGGATCATTCAGTTCGGTCGTCGCAATTTCTAGTCCATTTAGACGCTGATGCTGGTGACTTGTCAGCAAATGGCGGAAGCCGAAGAACGGCTCTTCTCCAGCGGAGTCTCAGCGGAACCCTACATGGACGAAGCCGGCCGGCAGTGCGCCGAAGCTATTCGTCAATTTTTCCCCGAATTGGGACGAGCCTCCGTTTTTTGCGGAAAAGGCAATAATGGTGGCGATGCCCTCGTCGTCGCTCGTCATCTCGAAACGTGGGGATGGCAGGTGGCTCTCCATTTTATCCAGTCGCCTGACCAGCGGAGTCCCCTTTCGCAAAAGAAGCTCGCGGAATTCGATGCGCTCGACGACCAGCTACCAGGCCACGATGGAATGCCTCACGTCATCATCGATGGATTACTCGGCATTGGAGCGAGCGGAGATATCCGCGGCGCCATGCGCGAAGCGACAGATGAGATAAATCGTCTGAGAAACGACGAATTTGCGACCTGCTTTGCGATTGATATCCCCACGGGGCTCAACGCCGACACCGGGGTGGCCTACGAAGGAGCCGTCCGCGCTGACTTCACCCTTTCTATCACCGCTGCGAAACGGGGATTCGCGGCCGACGAAGCCATCGGCTACGTGGGACGGATCGTCGAAATCCAGCTCGACATTCCCATCGACGAGTTCGACGCCAGCATCCGCTTTCTCTTTCCATCCCATCTGCGTCCAAAGCTGAAGCGACGAAACTTCTATCTGCACAAGGGCGACGCCGGCCGAGTCGCCATTATCGCAGGATCAAAAGGGTTCAGCGGTGCCGCGATTCTAACTGCATTGGGAGCATCGCGCTCCGGAGCCGGCCTTGTAACGGTCTATGTTCCCGATGATATCTACCCGATCGTGGCCACCAAGTGCCCTCCCGAAGTGATGGTAGCGCGACGTTCCGGTATCGGTGCGGAAAAGATCGACCGCGCCGATGCGATCGCGATCGGACCGGGAATTGGAACCCTTCATAGCCGGAAGAAATGCGAGGCCCTCTACGACCTGATGGTGAATGAACCGGCACCCATCGTGATCGACGCCGATGCACTCACCCTGCTCGCAAAGAGCCCGGCGACGCTCGCTCAGTTGCCAGCTCATCGCCTTCTCACGCCCCACCCCGGAGAAATGGCACGGCTCACCAATGAAAGCGGGTACCGCGTACAGATGACGCGGAAGCTCGCCGACGAATGGGGCGTCACACTTCTTCACAAGGGCTCCCGCACCGCAATCGCAAGCCCCGGAAAGCCCGTTGAATTGAATGCCGCCGGCACTCCCGGGATGGCGAGCGGCGGAATGGGTGACGTGCTTACAGGAGTCTGCGCGTCGCTGATTGCTCAGGGCTACTCCCTTCACGATGCCGCCTGTCTCGGAAGCTGGCTCATTGGTCGAGCCGCTGAATGCGCCATTATTGAGAAGAACATTGCGGCGGAATCGCTCAATGCGACGCAGGTGGCCGAACATATCGGCGAGGCGATTAAACAGCTGCAAACACCAGGTAGCTACTGAAATAGCCGAACCTGATAAACTTCGTAGTCTCTCCGGTAATCTAATGGCTATCCTGCCTTAGTAGTGACGTTTCACCTCGCTTAAAGGAACTGGCGCTAACCAGGAGTACGGATATTTTGGAACATTTCGCAAAATCCCAAAGGCGACGACAAAACTGATAATCACGAGTGAATATCCCCACCGCCAGCGGAAGGGAAGAGGCTTCCACTTTCCCGGGTAAACCCAGTCCACCCAGACTCGCAACGCCCCCAGTCCGAGAAAAGGAATCGCAATCACGAACAGTATGTTCTGCTGCACGGCTCCGGCTACATCACCGTGCAAAATCGCATGAGCAGCACGCGTGTTTCCGCACCCCGGGCAGTGCAACCCTGTCATTGAATTCAGCGTACACGGCGGTAACCACCGGGTTCCTGATCGCAGATCAGCCCCCCGCAAATAAAGAGCCAGTGCCGCCAAAATGACCGCACTGAAAAGGCTGATGATCCATTTTCCACGCCGCTTCATAAGAATGGATCAGAAAGCCACATCGTAGCTACCCGACGAAACGCATACTGGCTTGTCTCTACATCGCTCTGGCATCAACCATTAACCCCAAGCCAATACACCCGACGTATAAAATCTGAATCACCAAACCAACGCCGAAGGCATACCAACACCACATTTTAGCCTTTTTCGAAGCTTCACGGGCTTCATCCAGCCGTCCCATCTCAACTGCCGGTTTCACCTTGGTGGCAAAAATCAGCGCCGGAATCCCAAGCGGCAGACAACATAGCACCATACAGACAATCGATTGCCACAGGTAATTCGGAATATTCGCTCCTCCCGCTGACGGAACGGACGAACCGACCACTTGTGTTCCTGTTGAAGCCGCTGCGGCACCTCCCGCGGCCGCAGGTATCGGGCCCTGGTCCGGAGGAACTTGACTTGGGACTGCGCCACTGGGAGCAGCGCCACTTTGATTAAGTGCCGGAACATTCCCAAACGCAACCCAATCGGTCATCGATTCATTCCAAACGAGATCAGAAGTTTTCACCTCACCCTTCTTAAACAACTCAATCAACTGCTCCTGAGAAACAGGTCCTTGCTGCTGCCCGTTACTTGCGTAATACCATTCCATACCCTTTTTGTAGATTCAGACGTTTGATCCGTCCAGTGCGATTCTCAGAATTTTATCCTGAGCCACGTGCATTTCAGCCCGCTCAGGCTCAGATAAATCAGTGTGCCCGTTCAAATGGAGCAGCCCGTGAATGATGTAGAGCAGCGTTTCTTCCCGCAGATTCAAATCGTGCTCCGGCCCCGCTTTTTTCGCCGTTTCAACACTGACGAGAATTTCCCCATGAGGAAACGTAATCACATCGGTCGGGGTGGGATCGTCCAGAAACTGGCCATGCACTTGAGCTATCGCCTCATCGTCGACGAGGCTGATTTCAATCTCATCCAACTCTCCCAATACAGGAACCTCTGTTCCCCTTGCCTCCAAGCAGTGATTGAGCACGCTGCTCGCTTTTGCCATTAACCACTGAGTAGAAATCTCTTCTGCGGTATGAGAATAAATCTCCAGCACGGGAGCCGAACTCATCTACTTTGCTTTGGTGGTTTTGGCAGAAACGGACGGCTCAGACGATCTTTGCTGCCCGTCAGACTTGGAAACAGGCTTATCGGCGGAAACGTCGACCGCTTTCTTCTTACCCAGAGACTTGGTCTTGGGCTTCGACGAATCATCCTCAAGCTTCGGATACTGAATGCGGGCATGCATCATGCTACGGAGCGTATTCGCAAAGCTGCTCTTAATTTTGGCCAAGTCGGACAATGTTAGAGCTGCGTCATCCAGTTGACCGTCATTGAGACGATCACGGAAGATTTCATCGATCAACTCGTCGATCTTTTTTGGCGTCGGTTTATGAAGACTGCGTGAAGCACTCTCGACCGAATCCGCCAGGCTGATAATCGCGCTTTCTCGCGTGCGAGGCCGCGGACCAGCGTATCGAAAACTCTCCTTCTTAACCTTCGGAATATCTTCCTCGTGCGCATTCCCCTCCTCGAACTGCTTTTGAATTTCATCCCGCTGCTGCAACGCGCGATGGTAGAAAAAACGAATCAGTGACGTGCCATGGTGCTCTCGTATGACATCGACGATCTGCGGATTTAGCTTGTGCTGAATCGCCATGTCGACTCCGTCTTTAACGTGAGCCATCACAATGAGCGCGCTCATATTGGGCGTGAGGTCATCATGCGGATTATGCCCGTCATGAATATTCTCCACAAAGTAGGCCGGCTTTTTCATCTTCCCGATGTCATGAAAATAGGAGCAAACTCGACACATCACAGCGCCTGCTCCAATTTCTTCTGCCGCCGTCTCGGCAAGAGTCGCGACCACAAGGCTGTGATGATAAGTGCCCGGCGCCTCAATCGTCATCCGTTTCAACAGGGGGTGATTCAAGTCCGCCAATTCAATCCATGAAACGTCGGTCGTGATGCGAAACACTAATTCCAAGAGCGGCAGAAGTCCGCTCACGACAATAGCTGTCATTGTTGAAACAAGAATCGCAGACATGACCTGTTTCCAAACCATCTCCCAGTCTTGAAAAGCAGACCCGAAAGCCGGCCAGTGAATCTGCCCGAGAATGGAACCTAAAATGACACAGGCGAGCCCCGAATAAGCCCCTGCCATAACGAGGCGACTGCGGCGGCGAACCCGATTCGTGAGGAAGATCGCCACGAATCCGCAGATCATCGAAAAGATCACGAAGAGAAAAGCCTCTTCTTTTGCTACCGTCATCGCCCCGAGCAAACTCGAATAAACCACTACGAAAGTGGCATGACGCCTTCCTACTAGAAGCGCCACTACGATGGGTGCGAAAATATACGGTTCAACGAGAAAGCGAAATCCTCCCGCAGGCGCAAACGTCGTCGCAATGTATTCGCTCAACTTCACCAGCAGAAGCTGGAACAAAATCACGGTGAGAATCAGTGAAATCCTCGAATTCCTTCCGAAAGTGTGGGGCAAACTCACATGCCAGTGAACCATCAAAGTCGCAGTGATGACCGTGACTACCACGGCTCCCTGAAGCGCATTCCCCGCAAAAATAGCCTCTTGGCTTGATGAGAAAACAACCCAGCAGGAGACGAGCGCAGCGAAAACGAAAAACAGCAATCCACACACCTGCCAGCCGGAGCTGAGCATAGCGGACATCGCAGTTTCGTTGGGTTTGCGTCGCTTTTGGCCACTGGAGAAGCCGCGACTTTTCAGTCGCTTCTGCGAAAGTGAATGGAACATGAGCGGTCTGTGCGTCTAAGCCTTGTGCGGAGAACGGAATCGTTCGACTTAAACAATCGTGTGAGCCGATATTAAGACCATTTCCAGATTACGACAACACTTAATGACGTGAAAAAGTGTTCAAATAAGCACCATGCAATCACCGTAACTAAAGAAGCGATATCGTTCTTCCACCGCCTTGTGGTAGGCCTCTAGAGCTAATTCCCGACCAGTAAAAGCACTCACGAGCATCAAAAGCGTGGATTTTGGTAGATGGAAATTCGTCAGCAATGCATCTACCACCCCGAATTGATACGGCGGATAAATGAATATATCGGTGTCTCCCCGGCCCGGCAAAAGCCGATCAGATCCCGCCTCTTTGCTCTGTTTCGCGCATGACTCGAGGACACGAACTACGGTCGTCCCAATCGCAAACGTCCGCCCCGCCGCCTCAATTCGATCTGCTGCCTCGGGCCTCAGTTCATACCTTTCACTGTGCATGTGGTGCTCGCTAAGGTCAGTAACCGAAACCGGCCGAAAAGTGCCCACGCCAACATGCAGGGTCACAAATTCATGCGGCAGCTGACTTAGCATTTCCGCAGAGAAATGGAGGCCCGCAGTCGGAGCCGCAATCGCACCCGCTTCCCTTGCGTAGACAGTTTGATAGCGATCTTTATCAGCGTCTTCATCGGGCCGCTCGATATAGGGAGGTAACGCAAGGTGGCCATGCTTCGCCTCATCCGGAGCTTGATCAAATTCGATAATTCTCTCGCCGCCCGCTTCACACACTTCCACCACGGTTCCCGTGCAATCACCAATCTCAATTGTTCTCCCCGGTTTAAAACGCTTCCCCGGACGAACGAGACACTTCCAGCGATTAGGACCAACTACATCAACTCGAAGAATTTCCCTCGACCCATCATTGGAGAAATAGCGAGCCGCGACGACTTTCGTATCATTCAACACGAGGAGATCGTCTTCTCTTACCAACGAGGGAAATTCGGAAAACTGACGGTGCGTAATCGTCCCCGCAGCTTGATCAACCACCATCATACGGGAGTCGCCACGGTTCTTTGGCGGGCGCTGAGCAATGAGCTCATCGGGGAGTTTGAAATCGAAATCGCTGGTTTGCATTTTTTGAGTGCGACACTTTGCGGCATTCTCCGAATTCTTCAAAGGATCAGATTACCGCGAGGCGCCCCCCCCCCAATCAAAGGAAACTCTGGCGTGGTGGGCAAAGCCGGTAGCTCTATTTCATCGAGTGCTCAACAAAAGCGACGTTCTGATTCCCGAAAGTCTCACCGACCTCCCTGATCAGGAGCGGAAAGCCAGACTGCTGATCCGTTTTGGTATTCTCGGTGCCATTTTTGGTGTCCTTTTTGCCGGATTCTACTTTTCCATCGGCCATGTTTACGGTGCCGTTCTCATCAGTATTTTCACTGGTGTTTTCACGCTTCTCCCTTTTGTGCTTAAGCGATCCGAAAATCTGAAGTGTTGCTCAAATCTCTACATCCTCTGCGCCATTTCGGTATTCTTCGGTCTCTCGCTCATTGAAGGAGGCATGCATGGACATGCCGCAGCCTAGCTTGCGGTCCTTCCGCTTTGCGCCATCATTTTAACGAGCCGAAAAGACGCTTTCATTTGGTCTGCTGTCTCGGTTCTCGCTGTCGGACTGTTTGCATTCTGGCACCTCAGCAGCATCGAGCTTCCTGTAACATTTCCTCTTCAAGCTACTTATCTTATTGATGCAGCAGGCTTCAGTGCCCTCATCCCATTCATGGTCTTACTGGGGTTTATTTTTGAAGCGACTCGGAGAAAAGCCTTTTCCCAACTGGAAGCAGCGATGGAGCAGCTCTAAAACGCCAATGAAAGACTGGTCAAATTGAACACGGAGAAAAACGAATTCCTCAACATCGCCGCACACGATCTCAAAAACCCTCTTTCGATCATCACTGGATTCGCAGACTTAATTAGCTTGATGGATGAGCTCAGCGAAAAGGAAACGAAAGCATTTTCCGGTGAGATCTCAAAATCGGCCACCCGAATGCTCGATATTGTGAACAACCTTCTCGATGTAAGGTCAATCGAAGACAACGAAATGCAGCTTAGCAAAGAGCCCTGCAAAATCACGGACTGTGTGAACCGGGTTTATCGTGATTTTGAAGGAATCGCTGCGAAGAAAAATATCACCATTGAAATTCAGCATCAAGATCCTGATGCGATAGCCTGCGGTGACGACGGGGCCATTTTACAGGTCCTCGACAATCTTGTTTCCAATGCGATCAAATACTCCCCATACGCTTCACTCGTTACGATTCAGACGATGTCTCTTGAGGAAGCGGTCGGCATTGAAATCATTGATGAAGGTCCGGGGTTGAGTATCGAGGACCAGACCAAGCTTTTCAAAAAATTCACCCGCCTGACGCCGCAGCCTACCGGAAATGAAACGGCGAATGGTCTCGGCCTTTGGATTATTGACCGCATCGCGAGTTCGATGGGCGGAAAAGTCTTTTGTAAAAGCGTCTTGAAAAAAGGTTCCACCTTTTCGCTTCGACTCCCCGTTTGGTCTCCTTCGATTGAAGCGCCTGAAGCGGCGAGCGAAGCAACTTCAGCCGAATCTTAGCTGAAAATCAATCGGATCTGATCCTGCCAAGCTGACCCTACCAGCAGGTGGGCAGCAGTTGATCAGCGCCACAGGGAAGATGGCCGTGAAACCGGCAATTCATCATGCCGATTGCCACCTTCCCTTTGACTGATAAATATCTTTTACCAGCGTGTCGACGCACCGGGGGCAAGCGAGTTTCTTTCGCACCACTCAAGAATTACCCGCTGGGTAACCGAATGGGGGCGCTTGTTTTGAAAGGCCCGAGCCTGCTGCAACCGACGTGAATCTCTATTCACCTCGATCGTCACCTCCCGGTCCATTTCTCCCGCGCTCAGCTTCCGACTGCGCAGACTGAAAATCGAGCTCTCGCCGCGCTGGCATTCACCTGAGTAAAACCCGACGCAATGCCCCATGTCTTTGCCTTCCGCAAAAAGGGCGCGTGAATTCGTGAGTTCAGAGATTTCCCAATGCCAACCAAAGCGATCCGCTTCAAACGGAGAGATTTCTTCAAACGGCTCCCAATGATCAGCGTGCCGCCTGAGAAGCAATCCCCTTTCCTCAGGATCAAAAAACCAGGCGGGAAAACGATCCTCGAGCTTACCAGATTTCCCCATTGCTTCTCGAATTTCACGAAAGTAACGGAGTGCTGAATTGACCAGGGAATCACAGGTTCTTCCTTTCAATTCGATGCTCTCCACTGCCTCCGCCCGCGCATCAGCCCAGAGATAATCCGCTACCGCCAAAAGCAGATCAACGGAAAGGCCGGAAACGTTCCACATTTCAAAAAGCGGCAACCAAATCTCATCATTTTTAAAATCGAGTCCGACCCGGCTTTTCACGATTCGTTCAGCTATCCACGCATCATTCCAGATTGCCTGGACCTGCCCAAACCGAACGGCCTCTTTCATTGAATAATTTGAGGGTGCTGTTTGAAAAAGATGCACCGCTTTTCGACTCACTCGGGGAAGCCAGCCCCGAAACGTTCGCAAATTATTCCCAAGGCCAATATGGCAAAACCAGGCTCGCTCAACATGGCTGAGCGGACCGGCAATGTGCCAAGCCCGATAAGCGAACCGCGGCAACGGGTATCGCACCAGCAAGTGATCAATGAGTGAATCCAACAGCTGTGCCGGGGTCAACTGCAGATCAGGTTCCCAATCGACAGGGTTGCGGATCCAGTCCTCCTCATGAGAGGCAAGACGTACCAATACAGGGATGGAGTGCAGCGTTTTCCGCTTCACTGAAGTGAGCAGTGGGGTACGCCTCTCAACCATAGGAATAAGTTGGTTAAGGGCAGGAAGGAGCGCTTTCGCCACCCCTTTGTCATGAAGCATCATTCGCGCAAGCAGGCGAGAATGCACACGAAGTACGGGATTAAGAATCGAAGGTCCAGACCAAGCCCGACCAGCCAGAATTGCGGCGGTAACGGAACGGTTCTGCCCTCGTAAAAGAAGGTCAAAGTTCATTAAAACAGAAATAGAAAAAGTTAGAAAACTACCGACGACGAGCCGGTAAAAGAAACAGGACGTAGCGGTAGGGCCATGAGGCGCCGCCGCGAACGAGTTTGCCGTCGAATGAACGGCAAAAGGTCAGTGCGAATGCACTGGTTTTCTAACTCAGGAAAATGTCTCCATAATGAACATAAGAGAGCTTGCACCGAAACGTTTGAAATTCAAGTTCTAGACAAAGAACGTCAGCGACAGCGCACCAAAGACATCACCGCGTAGGCCGTGCCATAGGGCTTGTGGTAGGTGTAGAATGGAAAATCCCACCAGGCGCCCCCTTTTTCCTGAAGCGGCAGGAGAAGATCGGCGACGAGCTTCTTATATTCGGGCTGCTCTTTTTCAGGAAGCAAATCGATGTTCAGTGAGGCGTAGTAATGACCGTAGTAAAAGAAATAACCAGCCACCTGAAACCACGCTTCATGAGGCACCGGCCGCTTTCGCCCGATGTCGAGCCAGCCGTTCCGGTCGCGCAATCGAACGAGCCATTCTTCCGTGATCTCATCGGTGATCGTTTCGTCCCCCCAGACCCGGAGCGCGAAATTGCAAGCCTGCGTCCGCCCTAAACTGCCACCGGGGCGGTTCACATTGTAGAGAGGTCGAGCCCTTAAATACTCCCCGTAGAGATAACTGTGGTCAGGCTTTTGCTGGCGGTTCACTGCTGCAATTGCCCGATTCACCATTTTCTCCGGAACTGAAACGCCTTCAATGCCCTCAGCCTCTTTCAACGCAACCAAACAGGTGGCGGTCGTAAAACTAATCGAGCTTGAGCTCGGGCGGGCCGTCTGCGCTCGCATGTCGTAATAGCCCCAACCTCCGTCGATGGAGGAAAATCGCTCAAGGCGCTTAATCTGCCCCTGGATAAGATCCACAAGCTTGGCTTTTTTCTCCTCGGATTCTTCACGTTCATGAAGATCGACGAGCGCCTTAATTCCATAGGAATGCGTCCAGACATTATACATCGCGACCGGAGTGGCCCGGCGCACTGTGGGTAGCTCCTCTAAAAACCATCGCTCCGCTTTTTCAAGACTGTCCAGCGCAGCACCCCGCTCATTGGCGAGACCCGAATCGCAAAGAGCTGAAATACACAAGGCTGTTACCGCTGATCGGAAAGCGTTATGAGCACCGGGAACCGGGGCATAAATATTCAGGCCTTTGGTCTGCCTCGCAGATCCCCAGCTACCACCCGGATTTTGATCCTCGATCAGAAAATCAATCCCGCGTTGAATCGCAGAATCAATCGCCGTGACTTCAGCGGATTCAGTTCGCCCGTTCAAAAAACAGGTCAGCAGCACCACGGCAGCGCTGTATTTGAAAAACATTACCTTCACGACTTCGCTTTGGCGTCGGGCTTGGAATCTGTCGAGGACTTCGAATCATCAGCCGGCTTTGAGCCCGCCGCCTCAGTGGCTTCGGGCAACTCGATCATATCACCGGCTTTCAGTCCCTTAAGAATTTCCACTTTTTTTCCGTCTGTCTTACCCGTCTCGACGCGCCTGACTTTTCCGCCTTTCAGGGTCACGCTCTCTTTATCCCCTTCCTTTTTGATGGCTCCTTTCGGAACCGTGAGCGCTTTCTCATTCTCGTAGGTAGTGATCTCTGCCGTGGCCGCCATACCGGGCATGACAGGCTTACCTTTTGGCGCCGGGGAAAGACTGAGCACCGTGTCGAACGTATTGGTCGAGAAAGGTACGAAGGACAATCCTGTAATTTTCCCTTTGAGCTTCAGATCGCTGTCCCACTTCATTGCTGTCTCCGCCGCCTGACCGACCTCAAGATCCTTAAGCGCAGTTTCACTGGCAGCCGCCCGCAGTTGGATTTTGACAGGGTCCACCACTGTCATGACCACTTCGCGCATCGTCAGCTTGGCCCCCGGAAGAAGCTTTCGCTCAACGGTCGAAGCCGTCGTCCATTTTCCTCGCTGAGCCATCCCGTAATAGACGATTCCATCATGAGGTGCTTGAACAGACATCGCTTTGAGATCCATTCGCAGCTCATTGATCGACTTCACTGACTTCTCAAAATCACGATCTACGGCAGCCACTTCCTGACGCTTTTTCGCGAGAGTAGCGCGCGTGCTCGTTTCCGTAGCGCGCCAGTTAATCTGATTCAGTTCGAGATCCTGCTTCAACTGGTCATACTCGCGGGGAATCGTTGTCGAGAGTGTTCGCTCAGCACGCTCTTTCGCTTTTTGAAGCTGCCACTGATAGGATTTAACAGAATGCCTTGCCCGTTGCAGGATGATCTCTTCCGTCTCTTCGGTGAGGTCATCTTCCTCATACATTTTTAAAAGCTGGTCCAACTCTTCCTGCGCGTAGGAGAGGTAGTTTTCCGCAGATGTAACGACCTCCTTCGTATCACGCTCACGGGTGCCTTTCGAGACATCTTCGTAATAAGCAAGATCGGCTTCCGCCTGCATTTTCCCCTTTCGTGATTTCTCCAGCATCAGGGGTGTTGTCTTCTCAAGTTTCTCCAACTCCAAATGAGCCGCGTCTCTCGCGAGCTTCATTGAAGCCATCCCGATATCGAGATTCCGGATTTTCTCTTTCACATCCTCGGTGGCAAGTTCAATAAGAACATCCCCCTTTTTTACCACCGTACCGTGGTCGACGGCTCTAATTACCGTGAGATCTCCCCATTGATCCAAATCCAGAGCAATCGGTGTCGCGCGCGTCGATTCAATCACGCCGGATAATTTTGTTTTCAGAATAAACTCTTCTACCACCACCTCGTGGGTCTTTGGCTCGGCTTTTGGCCCCGCCTCTTTCTTCCCTGCTGCCTCATCGACGGAAGCGTTAGGAGTCTCTGATTTGCCCTTCGCCGGGGCCACCGCTGACGCAGCCTCTTTCTTATCCGTTTTCTCAGCCTGCAGTGAGATCGATAAGCTGAGAATTGAGAGAATCAAAAAGCCTCTCACGGATGTCAAAAATGGAATTCGCATGAATTGATTAATTTTTGTTAATTATTCTGAATATTGAATTTATAAATCTACTCTACGATGCCACCTGAAGGAAGTATTTAATCACGGAGCGCTTTTTAGCGATGATATGGCTCGCCGCGCAAAATCGTGTGCACTCGATAGAGTTGCTCGAGAAGAACCACGAGAGCGAGTTCGTGCTGCATCGTAAAACCGCTCATCGCGACGACGTGATCCGCTTTTTGACGAAGATCTTTAGAATGGCCATCAGCTCCTCCAATGAGCAAAGAAACACGCTTAACCCCGTCCATCTGCCACCCGCGAACCTTCTCAGTGAAGTCGCCCGTGGTCCAATGTTCCCCCCGCTCATCCAACACGATCCGAACCGATCCTTCGCTCGCCAGAAAAAGCTGATCACTGTTTTTCTTCTGCCCCCCGTCTTTCCAATCAGTTTTTAAATCGATCGTTGCATAGCGTTTAAGGCGCTTCGCGTACTCGGCGACACCCGTTTTAGCGTAGCTGAGTGAAGGTTTTCCGATTGCTGCAATTAACCATTTCATAAAATTTGTTGAGGCAGTAACTTGCAACCATCCTGCCTGCATGCAAGATGGCGCGTTTTGAACGAAATCTTATCACAGGGATATCTCGATCGGTTTTCCGGGCTCGCGCGGCTCTACGGAAAATTCGCCTTGCCGCGTCTTCGCAATGCCCACGTAGCCATCATCGGCCTAGGCGGCGTCGGCTCCTGGACGGCGGAAGCGCTAGCAAGGAGCGGGATTGGAAAGATCACCCTGATCGATTTAGACGACATTTGTATTACGAACGTCAACCGCCAGCTCCCCGCGATCGAAGGTCAGATCGGACGCCCCAAAGTGACTGCCCTCGCGGAAAGGATGCGACTCATCAATCCCGAGATCGAAATTCAGGAACGCGTAAAGTTTTTTACTCAATCTACCGCCGAGGAGCTACTCAGCCCTACTTTCGACTGCATCATTGACGGTATTGACGACGCCCTGCAGAAAGCTTTTTTGGTGGTGACATGCCTCGAACGAAAAATTCCTCTCGTCGTTGTCGGAGGAGCCGGAGGAAAACAAAATCCGGCAGCAGTGAGCACCTCCGATCTCGCGTTTACGACCAATGACCGACTCCTTAAACTGGTGAGGCGCGATCTTCGGAATCACTACGGATTTCCCCGCGAGGAAGCGAAAGAGCCAATCGGTGTCCGAGCCGTATACAGTGCGGAAAACGCCAAATACCCCTGGGAAGATGGCTCCGTTCGGGCAGACCCGGAACCGGGAAGCCATTTGCGACTAAACTGTGACACCGGATTTGGCAGCGCCGCCCCCGTCACGGGAACCTTTGGATTCGCGGCTGCCTCGGAAGCGATTCGTATTGTTCTCGAAGCGCCGGAGAAAAACGCCTGATTAATTCAGCGCCACAAGCACACGAATCTGATCGATTTCGGCGATGCCCCCTTTGAGCTTCAGGTTCAGCGTGCGCCTGTCTTCGCTCAAAAGAATTTGATCATTGCCTGAATCCAGCCCGCGCCCCGCATCAAATGCTTCCCCAACATGGGAAATGGAAGAGCCAACCGATGCGTCTGAATCAGTGAGGCGATCGGAACTGTAGATCACACCCACCACGGGATGATCGAAGGTCAACGAAGCCTCTACTTCGCCATTATGGTCAGCACCATTTCCATCGGAAGGCCAGAGCTGGAGGAGGTAGCTCCGTAAATCTCCTTTAGCCTGCAGATTTTGGCCGGGATTCACTTCCACCGACGCAAACTCACCTACCTCAACCGAGTCCACCTCGAGATCACTTTCAGGACGGAACGATTCATTTTCGACAAAAACCTGCACTTCGTTCTCGACCTGCTTGGAAGGCCCAATCTCGGACCCCGGCATTTCGATGCGAACGGATCCGATATTTCTCTCAACTCCCGAAAGTAATGCCCACGCCTTACTGAAGGCATGAGGGTTAAAAGGAATATCAACGAAGCGATCTCCACCTTGGTCGGCTTTAACCGCCTCCCTCTCAAAGAGATTACGACATCCTGCACCACCATCGAGGCATACCCCGCCACCGCCGTTGAAAAATAACGCTTCAGAGGAATTCGCTGAGCGCGCATCAATTCCCACCAGTCTTGCGGGGTCTGAAATGCTCAACCCCTTCGACTTAAGCGAGATACCCATGTCATTGGGAGCAATTCGAGCCAGAGCAACCCCGGCGTGGACATGAGCCGAGGCATCGTCGCGAACCTCAAACAAGGCCGGCCCTTCCACCGTAATTTCACTGCCGGAAGCCATCGTCAACGAAACAACGCCACTATCGAGATGATACATGCCCGACTTCACGCTCCCGTCGGAATCCGGTGACGAAAACTGAGACCAACTCACATCGCCCGAGGCTTTCGAAATCGAAGCCACTGCCGGAGAAAAGTCCACGCGACCTGAAATTTGTTGAACCGCAAAAAAAGCGCCTACGGCAATCGCAGCGGCGACAGCTGTCATCCTGACAATCGTTGGGAAAACGGAGGAGGGAAAATCTACCACCTTATCCTCTTCATCACTCTCCGCGAATTCCTGCTCAAGCCGCAACGTAAAATCATCGACGAAATGATCCTGTTTCGTCTCGGCCCACATTCTTGTTTCCAGCGCCTCAATAAAAGCGCCTTCGCTCTTGGGCTCAGAAAGCACCTGAGAAAGCCACTCATCCTCGACTAAATCACGCCGAAGTTTTTGAGTCGCAGCAGGGTTTCCCCAGAGGTCTTTCACGATTTGATCGTAATCATAAGAAGTCGCCTTCCCTTCGCTGACGAGTGATTGAAGTTCAGACTTTTCGCGTCCCTGGGCCTCCAACACCTTATGAAAATCAGTTTGAACGCCGTGGCTTCGATCATCCAGCGCCTGGCGAATCAGTTCCGAAAATGAAAGCTCGTCCCCGATGCGCCCCGCCAATTCCGGGTTCTCCTCCGCCTCAGCAATCAGCGCAGCCAGCGAAGTATCGTCGATGGTCCCTTCCACCAGTTGATTGAGCCATAAATCTGTAGATTCGTGTTTCATCCTATGCCTCGCAAAGCCCTCCGCTCGATTCAGAGTCGCCACTCAAGCGCTCTTTCATACAACTCTTTAGGGCTGTCCTTGCCCGCTCCAGTGCTTTACGCACTGCAGGAGGTTTCATTGAAAATTCTTCCGCGATATCCTGAGCTGAGCTTTCGTTCTCATAACGCGACTTCAACAAACCAAGACTTTTTTCGGGAAGGCCTTTAATGCACTCTCTCAACGCGTTGAGCTTGGCGAGACCACGATCTCCCAACTCCTCCTCTTCATGATCCGAGGCCGAAGAACTGGAAAGAAGAACATCCGTTAAATTGTCGGACAAAATCCGCTTACGACGTGCATCTTTCCGGCGTTCGTTGATGACGAGGTTTCGCGCAATGCCTCGCAACCAGGCACCAAAATCGCGCTCTTTATCAAATTCATCGAGACGATTGTAAGCGACGATAAAAGCCTCTTGCGCCACATCATCGACCCACATGGGCGCGACGCCAAGAGATCTCACGAACCCACGCAATGTCGCGTGATGCTCGCGAACCTGCTCAATAAACAGCTCACGGTCTTCTTTCTGCATCTTCTGTATTAAATTGCCACGAAAAAGGCTCGCGTGACACCCTTTTGAAAAGTTTTCCAAAAAAAAATCGATATTTACCCCTCATCGAACCGATTGACAGAAACGCGCTGTCGACTAGATTTCACGCCGCACCGACAATTCTGTCGGAGCAGTTTGCCGGAGTAGCTCAGGGGTAGAGCAACGCATTCGTAATGCGTGGGTCGGCGGTTCAATTCCGCCCTTCGGCTCCGTTCATTTTGAACGAGTTACGGATAAATCAACCTTCCTAAAAAACTCGTAACTGCCACTAAGCTGACATTAAAAATAAGCTTTGGTCAAAAATAGAACTCTTTGCCACGTTTTGCCTTTTCCGATCATGCGCACCATAGCTATCGGTCGTCGCGATGGCGTTCACGGGGTTTCCTGAACACAATTTTGATAGATACGGCGCACATGGACGCATGAAACACACCAATCGCCCAGTATCCAAGAGCTGAATAGTCCTACGCAAAGGCGGGCGATTAGCAGGCCGACACCAAGCACTGCAAGGCGGATCAGTATGCTTGGGAGGCTGTAATCTACTTTCGTTGTTTCAGGCATCGATTGCAAAGACTCGTATGGG